>NZ_CAJE01000015.1 GCF_000308215.1 Methanomassiliicoccus luminyensis B10 | reverse complement strand
AAAGATTATCAGAATAACAATGCGGTCAATCGATTCATCTTCTGGGATTGGTCAAATAACGATCGGGTGAATGATGAGTCGGTTCTGCTCGCAGGAATGATTTATGGTTGGTTTTTAACTACTTCCCACCGCTACTTAAGGGACAAAGCAACCAAGAAAATGGTTTTCATATTCACCAATAGAATTGGTGTTTACTGTAAGTTATTAGAATTGTTTTCCGAAGTAGACGACCCATATGTAACGGAGCGCCTATACGCGGTAGCGTATGGCATCTCATTGAGATGCCAGAAAGATGAAGAAGTAAAAGAATTGGCATTAACAACTTATCGATTAATATTTGAGACAGGTACACCGCCACCACACATCCTATTACGGGATTATGCACTAGGTGTCATGGAAGAGGCGATAAGGAGGGGCATCAAATTAAATGTTGACATCTCCAAAGTATATCCTCCTTACAAATCGATAATGCCTAAGGATATTCCCACACTAGAACAAGTTAAAAAATATGGAAAGACACGGAAAAACACGCCCGAAAAAGAGTGGGCAAGGAAGGAAATATACTCTTCTGTACTGGGTTTCCCAGGCGATTTTGGTAACTACATCATTGGGGATAATGGCAATTATTCTCATTGGTCCTCAATCAAGTTGGGGCAAGATGAAACAGAACTGGAAAAACCACCATCCGATGAGGAGATCGTTGATGCTTTTATAAAATCCCTTACTCAAGACCAGAGAAAATTGTGGGATGAGTACATCGAGGAAAGGAAGAATTATCGCGATAGGTTGATTAAACAACTCATAGTAAAGACTGAAGAGGAAGGTACTGATGGGGAGCTTGTGATTAACCTTGTTACCCCTTCTGACGCCGAAATCAAGTTTATGAAAAGTCTTCGTGGTGCTAAACATTCGCTATTCGTAAAAAAAGTAATCCCCATTCTAGATTATCCACACAGAAGGAATGACTCGTCTCTTAGCTATAGTGCCGATATGATAAAAACATGGGTCGTTAAACGGGTATTTGATTTAGGTTGGACAATCGAGAGATTTGGACAATTCGACAAGATGGTATTTCGTATAAATCTAGATCAGTATAGGTCTGCGAAAAAGCCTGAAAGGATTGGTAAAAAATACCAATGGCTTGCATATCATGAATTTTTAGCTTACCTATCTGATAATTATAAGTTTAGAGCCGACAGGTATTCTAAAGAGTATAGTCATTTTAAGGGAGCATGGGAAATCCTTGGCCTTAGGGACATCGATCCATCGCTGCTCTTGATTCGAAAGGACCGAAAGACAGAAGACCGAAAAGAGGAAAGTTGGTGGTTTCCACAAAAGAGGGTCAAAGACAGTCCCAAAGAAGATTGGATTAATCGAACTGACGACATTCCAACTCCTCATGATATTCTCTCGATAATGTCTACAGATGGAAGAGAATGGTTGATGTTATATTGTTACTCCGCTTGGGAATCGATGTGGAAAAAGAAGTACTATTCCCCCACATATCCAAAATACAACGTCAACTACAGTGTTCGAAGTTTTGTTGTAAAACATAGTGATCTTCTAATCTTGAGGGATTGGCTAAAAATAAACACAGATTACTATGACAGCTTATGGCACATTCAGGATAGTCATGGTGTGTTTATTGGTGAATTGTTTAGGGCACCGGCTTTCTTTCATGAGCGTTCAACGTTAGAGTGGACAAGAGGGCGGGAAAACAGACTACCTCGGCCGGTAGTCCCTACAACTGAACATTATTCGTGGGCGGATGAATATGACTGCTCTATCGATGAGAGTATTTCTGTCTCCATCCCGAGTAAGTGGTTATTTGATCAACTTCATTTGAGATGGACGGGTGATCCGGGACGATATACTGATTCAGATAATAACGTAAGGATATTCGATCCCTCTGTGAACAGTGTGGGACCAAGTGCCGTATTAATCGATAGAACGACTATTCAAAATTTTCTTAGAGAGGGCAACTACTCCCTACTGTGGGTTATCGATGGCGAGAAACTTATTATTAATGATTCGCCGGTGGGTCCTGCACCTAGAAGAGAATTTAACGGCGTAATATGGAGTGATGGCGATGGCTTTAGTGGTACGCTTAGTTACAAAGAGGATAACTGATGCCAAATAAAACAGCGTGCTATGAGTTGTCACTGACAAATCAAAACGATACATAATACCCCCCGCACAAAAGTGCGGGGGTAGTAGTTATCATCCCGATTTGTCATTGACATGAATTGTCATGGCCAATTACTATACAATTCATTCTCATGCTTACTTTGTTACGCTGATGACAAAGTAATAATCACATTGAAGGAGATACCCCACATGTGGCCAAAATTGATTTATCTAAAGAGTTCAAAGTTCAGGGCGAGTGGTGGCTCCCTGGAAAGACAGAGAGCCCCATCGCTGGCTCACTAGCCTACGATAAGCAATCTGGTTTGGAGTTATCTCTAAACGGAACGTTTGATGAATCCTTGTTTATAGATGATAACAGGCAGAATATCGTATTAGGAAATTCAGAGAATGGTATAGTCACCCTCTATCAATGTGGGAGGGGCTCCAATAAAACAAATATCCATAATGTGAGTGGTGGAGCGTTTACTCTAGTTGGGACTGTGTATAGGCCAAGGATGGCATTTTTCGGAGCCCATTTTATGAAGGAAGAGGAAATGCAATTCACTGGAGCAATGGTCAATTTTCAATACATGGGGGAGTGGATTGGGCGATCTGGGTTTGTCAATGTTACACCTGATTCACTTGAAGAAGCCGAAATCAGATATGTCACTCCCAAGGATGTCATTGCATCCTATGATAAAAATACAATGAAGATAGGGCTACGTTACCAAGAAAGCCTGGACTGGGATGAGGAATCGATAAGACAGACACCCTTCGTCGATATTACCTTCGCAAATAATCTAGACTTGTGGGGCTTAATTTCACATATTAAGCGGTTTAGGGATTTAATTAGTCTCGGTATCAAGAGGAGAACTACTCCCCTCAGCATATTTGTTGAGTTAGATAAGGCAGAGACCATCATACGTAAGGCAAGTGGAATCGAGTTGGTCTTTCCATCCCTCAATGCCCAGACAGGTAAAGAAAAACTGATGCCAACAGACATGATGTTTTGGCTTCATGATCTAGAGGTTAATCTAGACAGTAACCTCACTAATTGGTTCAGTAAGGAATCTAAACTACAGCCTGCTTATGACCTCTATTTTGGCTCGTTATATAATCCTGATTTATACGATTATAACAAATTTTTAAACCTAATTCAAGCAATCGAATCATACCATAGGAAAAACTATGGTGGGACGGAGCTGCCAGTTGAGGAATACGATAAGCTGACAGATATGCTAATCGATTCAGCCCCAGGCGAGTATAAAGGGTTTTTAAAAGACGTTTTCAAGTACGAAAATGAAGTCAGTTTAAGGAAACGGTTAAAAGAAATATATCAGCTGCACAAACCAGCAGTAGAACCTTATATCCCAGATAGGGATGAGTTCATCGGGTTTACCCTCGATACTCGCAATTATCTGACACACTACGGCAAGGATCTTGAGGAAAAGGCGGCAAAGGGTGCGGACTTATTCTTCCTCACAACTAAGCTTGAACTTGTCATAGAAGTGATATTCTTATCTGAAATTGGATTCGCTGATGAGGACATTAAAAGTGTACTTGATAGACACTGGCTATATCGTCGGCTCAAAAGAGCAGGTGCACTTGGATGAATATCTTGGACATGGGGGCAATAATTCTCCTGAGCCAGTGTTGAAAAATACGACCCTTTAGATATTCAAAAATCCATCTAGTTATCGGGGGATTCAATGCCGCAAAATTACCATGCCTCTGGTCTAAAGCTATCACTGATTGAGGATCAATGCTGGCGAACATGAATGAAACCAGCAATAACAAAATCGTTCCCTTATTAGGGATTTTCCTTTGTATGCCATCTGGCATCGTCTAGCATTCCAGTGCTATAGAAATGAGCATCCCTATACAGCCTTAGGGCAGTGATATATTGAGACATGATTAGAACGGCATCACTATTTGTCGGAATGTTATCAACGTCTAAAAGTATTAAAAACTCGGAAGATTCGTCATTTTGTAATAGCTCTTTTAGTTCTGCTAATATCTTGTTTGTCATGGCAACCTTTAGCTTATTTAAAGGTTCATCTTGCTTTTTCTTTGATAATTCCTTTATCTCATAGAACAGAGCATCCAATAATGATGACAGAGTATCGGTGCGTTTAACCTGTTTTTCTGTTGGTAATGTTTTTACCATTTTCAACCCTTCATCTTTTTTCTTGGGGGTATAGCTCTCCTCTTTGAATCATTCCCATCAAATATCCAGTACCATTGTTCACCATAGGTTTGTTTAATATTATCTAGTCTGAGCTTATCCATACACTCCAAATATTGAGCTATAATCAAGCTAACGTCGCTGTTGGAAGGGATTAAATTTTCATCAAACTGATTAAAATCATCCAATGGAGCATATTTTTTTCCAAGTAGAACATTAGCATCTTTCAGTAACTGATTAATAAGTTTCAGTTTAAATTTGTTTATAGGTTCATCTGGCTTTTTTTGTGATAGTTTATTTACCTCTTCATAGAAGCCATATAGCTGCATGTCTAATTTTTCAAATTTATCGATATCTTTTTCATTCATGGTGACACCACTTATGATGGTAAATCCCTAGTAAATTCAATATATTTTCCTTTTAATAATTCTATTGCGAGTCTCTGTTTTGATTTATAAATGGAGCACATGAACTTTACATCGTTATCGGTGAGCACCAAAATACATTTTCGTTGTCCAGACCAGAGATCGATGATATTTTTTTTAATATTAGTAGGTGGAGGATTGCGAGTGATTATTACCCCAAATCTTCCAAACTGATCCGATAAATACCTATTCAATTGATTTATGTGTTCTCTCTCCAGATTCTTTACATTTTTTAACTCAAAGACAATCTGTCTACAATCGTACTTTTCTTTCAGTTCTTCTAGGAAATCCATTGAGCGATTATTATAGAAGATCAAATCACGTATTAACACATTGGAATCCGTCCTACTCTGCTCTTTGGCAAAATCTAAATATGGATAAAACAAGGTCGCCATTAATTGACAGATATTATCTTCATATTTTTTATCTGAATTATCCACTTTTCCCGATGATAGTCTCTCAATTGTTTTTAACTTCCTCATAATAGAAGTCACTGGTAAAGGATTGAAAAGTGGATCATTTTTACAATCAGCGAACCGCTGTTCTTTCTGAGCTATATAACTACGTACTGCATCGAAATTTTTTCGATTATATGTGAGTATCCACGACCTATCATCCCTACCATCGAACTTACCATCTGCATCTTTGAAATATGATCCGATATAATCGTTAAGGTTTATCCAAGGGCTAATCCTCAGCCATCTTTTTGGAACCAGGAGCACCGTATCTCCTCGTTCTGGGTTAGAAGGCAAATTTACATCTTCGGTCGTCATCCGATTGGTTTTTATATCATAATATGTAATTTTCGTTTTTACTAGTGGTATATTATACTTTTTGCTGCTCTGTATAGTATAGTCGATTAGAAATGACTTTAGATAATTACACGAAATATCACTGATCCTGTCCTTTGCAATTTGGTCTACATAAAGTTGGATTTCTTCTATATGCAGGAACCCATTCTGCTTTATTTCAGCAACATCTTTAAAAACAGAAATGATCTCAGTTGCCACATTTCTACTAACTGGCTTACCCTTTCTACTCTTTGAGTTGCCTAAGCCTACCTCATTGCATTCAGACAATTCAACAATTAATTGAATTGCTTCAGATTCTTTTCCAGTGTTTGCTAGAAAACCTAATCTGTTAAAACTATTGATGATTAGTGTATGGAGAGCATTATCTTGTTGTGCTGGTGATTTCCATAAAAGAAATGGATCAAGAAAAAGTGGAATATCCTCGTCAAGGTATGGTATGGCAAAATCTACCTCATCTTGTGTAAATGGCAGATCAAAATAATCATTTAATCTTGGTCTAACAATAACCATTTAAATCAGCTAACCAATAAACAAGATGCCGTAAAATAAAGCCTTGTGTTCTCAATCCATTTCTCAATCCATATAACAAAATATCAAACCGAGATTATCATCCAGATTTGGTGATGTCATTTTTCAGCATTGCGTTCCCCAACAGAATTGCTTAGTTATCATATCGATTACCAGTGACACACTTTAGCACGCCCCCCCCCCCTCCTTGATGTTAATGACGAGGCTGAAGAACAGTTATCAATCTACCATAGCGATGGGGGGACGCATGGTTGCCGAGTCCGATTACTACCCGTTCATCGCCGACTTCATCAAGAAAAAGTACCACTGTCTGAGCGTCGGTACTAACCGTGGTTACCTATCCCTGGGCCTGGTCGACGTGATTGGGGCCTACGACGTTGGCGGTCCCTTCATGAGCGATTTGGAGCTTATATTCGTGGAAGTAAAGACCTCTACGAGCAGCTTTGGCAAGTCCATCGGGCAAGCCCTGGGCTACTCTATATATGGGAATCGTTGTTATTTGGGAGTACCGTTCGAGGATGATGAGACCTTCACTGACGAACAGGTGTTCATGGCCGCTCATCTTGGGGTCGGCCTCATTAGGGTGCAGATTGACAATTCGAAGCGGCCTATCGGCATAAGCGTCCCCCTGGTCTCCAAACGACATATTCCTCTCCTCGGCCACAAGATGTACCTGCTCCAATCCATTGGCATCGCTCAATGCCACGCCTGCGGAGGTTATGCACTAGCTGATAGCATGGAGATTGATCTAAGAAATTCGGGACCATCGCTGTTCAATAGAAGTGGCTCCAAGGAACTGTACTTGTGCAGGACATGCTATGGCCGCATTACTTCAGAACCGGAGAAGATTAAACGATTGATGTTCAAGGAACGGGCCAAGAAGGCGGTTCAATCACGGAAAAAGAACGGCAAGTGACTGCATTCCATAACTTTCATAGTGATTAGGCTTGACTGAGGGACTTCATGCGGATTGTTACATGGAACTGTAACATGGTCTTTAGAGATAAATTCGATTTATTACTCAATCTAATGAATCCAGACATAATGCTGATCCAAGAATGCGAGAAGCCTGAAAGACTGACACAGTTAACTGATAGCTATAATTCCATATGGGTAGGCGATAATAAAAATAAAGGATTAGCCACATTCATAAAGAAGCAATATGAATTTGAAGAAATGAAGTTGCATACTGAGAGAGTCAGACATGTTTTAGGAATAAAAGTGGGCGGCATTAAAATCATTAATTTCTGGGCCATGAATGATAGAGAAGATGTGCAAAATCGATACGTTGCACAAGTGTGGAGGGGATTACGGTTGAACCAAGAAGTATTGGGCGATAACACAATTGTTGCTGGTGATTTTAATTGGAATGTTATATGGGATAATAAAAAGTCAAAATACCCCCTGCATGGATATTTAAGTGATGTCGTCGACTATTGTAACAATAGGAATATTAAAAGTGCGTATCATTTTATAAATAATGAAAAATTTGGCAAAGAATTACAGAGCACCTTTTTTATGTACAGAAATGAAAATAAAAAGTATCATACCGACTATATATTTGCATCTGCTGGCATCCTGGCTCATAAGCAAGAGTTTAAAATTGGACACTATGACGACTGGAGAGCCCTTAGTGATCATATACCAATTTTATTAGATTTTTAGTTTCATAAACCATATTAGATATTGCCGCATCTATGTTAATTATCCTTTCTTGATGACCACGTTCCCCATGTCATCTTTGTAGAACAGAATGTGGTCTCCATCTTTGACGTTAAGGACCTTCGCGGCGTCCTGGACTATCGACACTCTCAGCTTGGGAGTAATCTTAGAAGAACCTAGAAACATCAACCGCTATCACCAATATCGGTTAAAGAGGTGATAGATACAAATATTATGTTACCTATATAGGCTACTTAGCCATAATAGGCAATTACTTGGGGGTGCATCGATGAAAGAACCGAGAGGCATGGACGCTAGGAGCTTGGATTATGTGCTCGGCGTCGAGGACTGTGCCATGATGGTGTACGATTACCTGGAAGACAATAACTCAAGGCAGCTCAAGGAGGCGATAATGAGCCTCCTGGACAATGCCAAGACCCTCAGGAGCCAGCGATTCATGGAGGAGAACGGGCTGTTAGATTGAGTTTTACTTACAGGCCCAATAGTCCTGAATTGCCTCCTGAGAGGCACCAATGGCGCTTAGTGAGATGCTAGATTAATGACCTATGTTGCCTGAGTCTAGTCTATCCACGATTTGACAATAGTGGGCGATATATTTTTATTCATGTAGTTGATTGATGATGGATGGAAATAGTTCCCCACCGGGCATTATTTCCCCAAGTCCAATATCTAACTTCATACTGACTGTCTTGCAACATTTTCTTTTTACCCTCAGGCGAAGCCCTCTGACCTGAGAAACGTGTAGCGACTATCGCTGTAGGTTCATATAGCTAATCTTCGTCGAATTCTCATAGGTAGTGTGGTTCTGGAAGATTCAGTCCATAGTCGCTTTTAATATACTCATGTATTCTTGTTAATTAGTTCCCCCATATCTGACAATCAATCATCTCGTGTTCGATTGTCGTGTCCTTGAGCATAGCTCTCTTTCCTAGATTACTGCTCAGGTGGCATCGGAGGTTGGTTCTGAGGCGGAGTTCTCTTCTTCTTGAGCAATATGCCAGTAACGATAGCTATTGCTACAACTGCGATTGTCAAGGCCATTGGAAACACCCAGCTATCGTTATTATTGGGTGGGCTATTGTAATTCGGCGGGAGTGTGAATGGCTTGTTAGCCGTCACCATCGTCGATGGTTCGCTATCCTGCCCATTCGAGTTGACTGCCACGACGTAGTAATAATATAACTGGCCAGCCTCGGCGGTCGTGTCGGTGTATGAGTTGCCGTATGTCCCCTGTAGGCGTGAACCCATCAATAGCTCCATCCAGTTAGGGGAAATTCCCCGATAGACCTCGAAGTTGCATCGTAACCCGCCAGTATTGATTGGGTCGTGCCATGAGATCACGATTTGGCCATCCGAGATGCTTGCTGTTACACCGGTTGGTGCAGACGGACCCGATTCAGATGGAGTTGTGCTACTGATTGCCTTTCCCGAAGCCTCGTTGGACATAGGCCCTTCCCCGAATCTATTAGTGGCAGTCACTTTGTAGTAGTAGGTCACCCCATCGACCACGTCCGTGTCGGTGTAGGAAGTGCTATAAGAGAAGGGAATCGGTGGTGACATCGATGCTTCTTCTCCAGAAGTGGTCGATCTGTAAATCATATAGGGGCCGAGATGCGAATCGCCATTGCTCATTGGGGCGCTCCATGTAAGGCTTATTCCTCCAATGTTCGATGTGACCACAAGATCGATTGGAGCAGAAGGCACGGCTTCGCTAGCCTGGACATTGGATAGTGGAAGGAAAGCGAAGAGCAAAATGAAAAAACACAATACGCAAGCTAGCGATTTGATTCCTGAACCCATAAAGCCCACTTCACCTTGTTTATTATCTTTCCGTTCTTATCTCGTGAAGTGAGGGCTATTTTTGGTATATATTGGTATTCTATTGATATTATAGTGATATGTTAGTTGTAATAATATGTTAATGTTCATGGGCCAGTGCTAACCCTGTGTGGGAACTGCTATCCTTCATGCAAGGACGGGTTCGTAGGTTATCGCTTGAAGCTCTCGAAAAAGGTCCGAGAACTCCATCTAGCATTTCCAAGACATCCGGAGAAAATTTGTCCCATATATCACGTGCTTTGAGCGAACTCACCGAGAAAGGATTGGCCGAGTGCATGACCCCCGGGCAATCGAAAAACAGAATATATCAGATAACCGAGAATGGAAAACAGGTCCTAAGAGAGCTTCACAAGATAAAGTGACAATGTTCTTTTCGATCTAATTTGGGCATTCAATCGATTTGTTGCACACGATGCATTTCCAGCTTCGTATATCCGTTTTCGAATCCTCCTCATATTCGAATAGTCCACCGCACCAAGGACATCGAATATCCACCAATTCAAACTCACTGTCGCTCAACGACCCACAAATGCGCAGGAAACGCAACAGCATTTTGTATGAAGCTATAAAATTGCCCAGGGCACCGTAATCTATCAATTCCGCTCGCTCTTCGGCGATTTGCCTATCCAGCTTTGCCAATTGGAGCTGCTTGAACTTCTCCCGCACCTCCGGATCGTCCATCAGATACTGTTGGTCCTTTCGTTGCATCTTGACCGAGGCTATAACGGGAACGGGCTCATCAATCTCTCTAGCATCTTTTACTTCGACATCTTCCACCATATTAATCCTCCTCGAACGGCACTTAGAGCATTGCCTAGCTTTACCTTCCGATGAGCGTGAGTTCCATTCATGTCCGCATTCCATACACCTTAGTCTCATCATATCCCTCAGAGCATTACCGGATGGCAGTTAGCTATCGCCCCTCCCTTGTCCCACGCAGCATTAGGCGGTGCTCGCTCCCACTTAAGCATAAGTGCTTGAGATAGCTGAGATATGCTCATAATGTGCTCATCGCTCATCTCATCATCTCGACCGAATCGCTTCATTCCGCTCAGTCCGTTATGCACAGATGGGCCTCTGGCATGTTGTCCTTGCTTACGAGCTTCTCCTGGCCATCGATGCTTACTTTTGCTTCCTCGTAATCCGGATGCCCTATAATTTTGAGAGCAAGGTGGCTAGATGCCAGTATCCGAGCTTCGTTCATCTCATTGATTTCTGGAAGTCCGAGGATCGGACGGCACTTGCCGCCCCGGCATACCTGGACTTCCGTCCCTCTGAAGGTATCACAACTCACTCGAACGAAGCGAACCAAGATATCCTTACCGCAGGGCACTATGGGAGTAACTCTGGCGACCTCTCTGGACATGATAAAAATATGCGCCTTCTGGGTATATAAAAGATGATTAATTAGAGCGTCTTCGAATATATTTGTTGCCGATTAATCCACTACATTGCGTGATAATCTCAGGGCCTTGAGCAGTTTCTCTTTGGAGCGACTCTGAAACCTCAGGGATTTTCCCTTGCGTATATCTGCTCGCCAACGGAACAGCACTCTCCGTGAGATGCCCATTTTCTCCATAACCCCTGGCTTGACATTCATTATGAGGCCCTGGGCCTCCTGTTCGGCGTCCCCGCCTACTTGTGTGACCCCGTACCTCTGAAGGTCCTCCGAGGTAACCCCAAAGTATCTCGACATCTCTAAGTTCTTGGACTCCTTGCCGATGAACGAGATGGACCGAACCACAATGTGCTTTCTTTGGAGGAAGCCGACGTCCCCATCGAACTTGGATTCGGGGTGAGTTTGGTAAGCTAAGAGGACATCGTCCAATGGTTTCCAGTATTGTTCGCCCTGCATGACCCTGCCGGAGCTATAGTCGATGAATGGCGAGTGGATGGCTTCCTGGGCTTTCTTTCGGAATGGTGCGATGGGTTTCACGACCTTCCCGGAGCGGGGGTCTCGGACATTGGCTGCACCCACGATGGCGAAGTTGAATGGTTTAATCTTATGCCGATAGTCCTTACCCTTATTGATTAAGTTGAGCCGGTTGGCCAGTACAGGTGAGGTGACCGAGAAGTTGGAGACGGCGTAGGTGTCGCCATACTTGTTCCATAGTTCTTTATCCGTGACCAGGCCGTAGTGCTCGTCCAGGATATCTTGCCACACAGATTCAGCCCATTTGTTGTTATCGACCCAGGGGAACGGATTCATTATGTGGCCCAGCCCATGGCTGGATGCTTTGCGTATCATCGGTCTGCCGTCTTTCAATTCATATAGCACGTATCTTTTGGCGGAGATTCCATAAAAGTGCAGGTCCACCGGTGCCTTGGTCTTTTCGTCTGAGTTTTCCTTTTCCAGCTTGAACAACTTGTCCGAGAAGGAGTAGGGAGTGAGTTTTTGGAAGAAAGCCTGTATCTCGTCCACATGCTCAGCGGGCACCGCCATGCTGTCGGTGTCGCAGAAGGCATAGTGTGAACCCCTCCGAGCGAGTAGGGCCTCGGTGATGGCCAGGACCAGACGGGCCGCCCCCGTAATCAGGGTCCCTACAATGGGGTCGAAGTAAGGTCCCGGGTTTTCCGGTTTATCGACCTTGGCCTCGAACGGTTCCTCCGGACCGTATACCTGCATGTCTGCCTCTTCACTACCTTCGTTAATCTGGAGGAAGATGCCGTAGCTGGTCGAGTTGAGGAGTATCTTTACGGCCTTCTGGAGGGAATTGTAATGCTCGTACTTCCCAGGGTCCAGAGTCTTGTCGATGGCCTTCATGTTGGTCTTCAGCTCATGCCGGTAGTCGCCCATCTTCAGAAAGAAGTCGTCCTTTGCAGGGTCGATGCGCTGGCCGCCCACCAAGGCGACAGGTGTTAACCCATCCTGGACCCCCACCGGCTCGAACCTTATCGCCTTCAGTATCTGGGGAGATTTTCCGGTCAGGAGCTTGGAGGCCACCACGTCGGCCATAGTGTACCAAAGGGGCTTTTCCGACGTCACGTGGGCGGTGCCCAAATTGTAGCTCCCCTCGTGAAAGTCACTGCGGACCGTCAGGATGTCACCTTCTGGTCGGACCAAGCATATGACATTCAGTTGCTTCCAGGCCGCTGTCGAACGGAAGCTGTCGATGTGAACTGCGTCTACGAATTGGCGGGCCTCCTCGGTGGCTTCGACCCAAGCGATGTGGTCGCTTATCACGAACTTCCAGATGCCCATGATGATGCACATGGTCGGGTACATACTCAGGAAATCGAGGAGCCGAATCTCCACCGGTTGTAATCGGATGCGCACCTCGGAGCGCCCTCCGAAGTAGGTCCCCATAACCTTGCCCAAGAGCCAGCAGGGGAAATCCGGGTTCTTATCTAAGAATGACTCCACCCCCATGGCTCGCAGGTAGGCCTTCCCGATGGAAGCGGGAGAGGAAAGTCGGGAGACGGGCACATTCAGGTGATAACCTCCGTCACCGGAAGAGTCTAATCCGCCATTCCATTCTCGCATTACCATTTGGAACAGTTGGTTGGTAATCTCTACATCGTTGAGGTTATATCGAATGTATTCCGAAGTGATTTTCCCATGCTCTTTGACCTTATCCTTTTCCTTGGCCACCCCGAACCGTTTGCAGGCAGAATCGAGGGTGTGGGATTCGTTGGTCAAGGCGAAGGTAGCGGTTCTAAGATCGACGAAGTGACCCCGGAACCGGCGGCTTCCACCTCCTTCCCTCCTCTCCCTCTCGGTGAGCGGTAAGCCACTGGTGAACTTGATTTGAGAATAATGACTGTTGACATGTTTCACGACGATGTTAGGATATCCATCAGCCATCTTGAAGGAAAAGCCACCTCTGTTCCTCTCCCGTGCAGGGCTTGACCGTACTGCTATTCTAGAGATATCGAACGGCAGGTTGAACCCGATGCACGGCGCTTCGTTGTCGTAAATCTCCGGGAGGAACACCTGCTCCCTGAACTCGGTGACGGTGATTAGCTCATGATTGGCAGATGCTGCTACTGATTTGAGGATGGACAACTCTCCTTCGTTAACTGCAAGAGGGTCATAGAAAAGCCAGTGGCGCTCTATGACGTCTCTAGTAACCAATGCGGCCGAACCGAACTTAAGCGACTGAATCTCGTCGGCTGTGGTCTCAGCATCAATAACCAGATACCGGTCGAAGGAGGGAGATGGAGCAGCGTTATTACCATTGAAAGCACTCTTTTGGTCCTTGGTTTTGGTAAAGCAGCGAACGGCTATGTCCTTGGTTTCGTGCCTGGGGGTCTCGCCCGCTCGTCCTTCCCGTGGTCCTTCTGAAGTGCCCCTAAGCACAGCCTCCACCGTCCCGAAGAAACTTTTCGGAGAGCCGACGCATTTCCTTCGTAATTTCGCTCACCTCGGAACGCCCCTCATCGTCTGGCGGCAAGAGTGAATTCGATGTCAGGGTCAGCGAGTCCGACATCCCTTGCAGTTGGAATGCTATCTGTTTCTTCGGCGACAAGTTAGTTTTTAACCACTCCGAGTGCCAGTATCTCTGCTTTTTGGACAAGGTCCCATGACAGTTCTTGCACGTGGGGATGGTCGAGGAATGGTGCTTCCTTCCGGCCAGGTGGTGCTGTTCAATGTTGTGTGGGTCTCCCTGATACCCGCAGACCACGCAGTAGTTGCCGGTTTGGACGAGTTGATTATAAGCCCTCATCTCATCGTATCGTGCTGAACGGTTCTTGAGATAGTCGCCGGTAACAGCCATTTAATCACCCAGCCCGTAGATCTCCCGCTCCTCCTCTTCCGGGCGTCTCTCCCAGAGGGAGTAGAGGGTTTCAGGGTCGGTCTCCAGCTCGTAGGCCGTCCCGTCGCTGGCCACTATTTTCCGCCCCACGAAGGGTCTGAGAACCTTGGAATCGTGTGTTCTAAGATAGGTTTTGACTGCATTGTGATACCGCCCTATCAACGAGGCCTGCTGGGTGTCCGGGACTAGGATGTATATCCCTCTTCCACGAGAGTAGATGAGCATGGATACTTCGTTCCTGACGACCTTTTTCGTTTGCCATCGCCCGTTCTTTTTCCGGAAACCATCGATGCTTCTCCGGGCTCTCCTGGGGGTAAGTCCATACTTTCTGGAGGCAGCATCTAGGGAAATTTTGCCAGAGAGAACCCCATAGTAGACCTTTCTCGCCCTTGACCGAACATCCTTATCTGCGGGAGTGAGCTGGTTGTAGCTCTTCTTCGATTCGGGTACTTTCTTGACCTTGCTGAGCGGCTTTTCACCCTTCTTTGGATGTCTCCTGAGTTCTGACAGGGACGCTGTGGGATGTAGCTGGTGCAACCTCCTGATCTGTCGTGCATAAGACGATTCTCCCGCCTGTCTGCTCCAGTCATCGTATGTCGAATGCCGTTGGCTGAATGGTCTAGCGCTTACGCTAATACGCCTACTTGGTGTCATGCCCCATCTCCCGCTTTAAGCCTCGACTATCTTGAGATAGTTCCCACTCACTTTACGATACTGGATTTTGGTGAATGGAGCAGCAGTGATGGCCTTGTCGAGGACATCGATTGAGCTGTAGGGCATTCTAAGAACATACGCCACAGTAACGAGAGTAGGGTTTTCGTTACCATTATCATGTACTTGGTTTATTTCGCTCATTGTGCACCTCTTTGGGGTGTACGCTGCCGGGGGCGAGCCTGTGAAAGCCCCCCGGCAGGTCAATCTGTTTTGCGATTTCCACATCGGGCGTATAGAGTATTTAAAATATTTTCTAAAACAGATTTTTGCAAGGCACTGTCACCGAAAGTTATCTTGCTTCAATCCATGCACCCAGATTGAAACAAATACAAGTCTATCACAACAGGTGTTGGGATGAGTGTATCGATTTCTTCGACCCGGCGTCCCCCCTGCTATAAATTGTTGTTTTCGTTCATTTATTCAGAGGGGAACAGAGGATAATCTTATTGGTCGGACCTATATTCTCACTTATTAATAGCAAACTGTCGATATGACTATTCGTCTTGCTCCTTCGGTTAATACATGCCTACGTTCTATTCCAGAACACCTGTTCCAATTAGGACCATCTATAAAGATAGCCTAGGGGTTTGATGAAAAACCAACCAATATCCAGTAGCATTTTAACAGGTGTTATTATATGATAAGATAGATATAAATCCTAGGCTAGCCATTCTCCATATGTTCAGACACAGACGCCAACACCTGAACTGAACATACGGGCCGGGAGTTTTTTGTTCGCTCCTCCCGGCCCACAAACACTTTTCCCAAAGTAGCTAAGTTCGACCACTTTGCTCTCCTAGCCTACCTCGGACCTTACCGTACACTCGGAAGGACTCGTTGCTCTTCGCTCTCTTCTTTAGGTTGTGCAACGTTCCCTTGCTGAACCCCATCTTCTGCCATTGTGCATAGGTCATGTTCTCAATTGTCTGTCGCAGCTCGGCGGAATCGGTCCTATCCATGTTCGGTGCCGGAGACGCCAAGTCTAGAGTGGATCGTTTTCCGACGATGTAATCGGCCAGTTCCCCGGTCTTCTGGCCGATTACGTAACCCCATTCCCAAGACTTGCCCTTGAAATCCACCTTTGAGGTCAGCACCGAATTGATTTCCTGAAGGAGCTTCTTTACCCCCTCTGGCCGGATACGCAGGACGTAATTGTCGGTGCGAATGAAGTCCTTCTTCTCGAACACGTTACGCTCCAACGCACTGATTACAGCCACGTCGGCCATCCAACGGAACGGTTCCTGTAAGTCATAAGCCAAGGGTGATTTGCCCGGAGCCGTCTCGTGCACGAAGCCTATGTACGGGTCCAGGCCGTTGGCGTTGATGGCTCGCCAGCATTGGGCCTCAATCAGTGAGTAGCCGTAGTTGAACAATGCGTTTATGGGGTCCACGGCGGCCATAGGCCGTCCGGTCTTGCCGAATACTCGGCCTTCGAACTCCCACTTCTTGTCGAAGGTTTCGGCCACGATGAGCCAGTAGTTCCTGGCTACCATTCCTTCGACACCACGAATTTTGGCAATCGAGTCAGCCTCAGGCAGCTTGGATTGATACAGGGCGAGTTCATCGAAGCAGGACTTTTTGGAGTCCTTAAGCTCAGGATACCTTTGGACCATCCAATCCAAGGTCGCTATCGACATCCTAATCTTCGCATCGATGATTTTTCGAGCGATTTCAAGCCTTCGTTCGCTGCTGAAAGCTTGGTACTGAGCGAGACGGGTGCCTCCGGCCTTGGGCTCAGGAATGGTGATGCTTGCCAATAACCGGCCGTCCCAGTTTAAGATGGTAAGCTGTATGTTCTGCTTGGACAGCCACTTTAATGCCTCAAGGGTGATGTTGCCCGAGTGCCCGTAGATCACGATATTGTCGTACTCATCGTACTTGGGCTTTAACTCGTATTCGCAGGGATTGGCTCTCTCGAACTCACACCCGTCCCTGATTAGCAGTCTTGCGTTCTCGACTCTTAGGCTAACACCGTGACCCGATAAGTAAAGAGTTCTCATTCGAATCTGCCCTCCCCTAGCTTGCTAGCATTTTCACTAATTGTGATGACAATTTGTACCACCAAAATCTCCTCCAACTAGCTGTAAAACTAGTATGTAATTGAGGATATTTTAGACTACTGGCTGGTTGAAAAACCCGCCAAAAGAAGAGGTCGGTGTGCTATAGTTTGACAGTGACAAATCGGTACGATAACTACTACCCCGCACAAAAGTGCGAGGGGCCGGATTTGAACCACTTTTAACGAGTCCACTTGAAAATAAGGTTATCAACCACTTTCGAGGCCCAGTTGTGTACCCTCGATAAGCGGTCCCTTATCGGCGTGTCCGGTATCGTAGTGATACCGGACTTTGCGTTCTCGACCGGATTAATTATTAATTCCCCCGCTCGATTAATAATTAATTGCCAGACTGCTTTTTTGACCATAAATCATTTAAATACGGGACTACTAAACAGATTTTGAGATTTAATCGATTGGAAATAATTGATTAATTTCCTAATGAAGTCGAATTCGATCTTTGATCGAAAGAACGACTTTCAATAATGGAACCAGATAAAAAAAGAGAATGACACAGGATTAGCGAAAGCGCTCGCTTTCGAGCTAGGCGCGGGAGCCACGGATGGGAGGGTCGCAGGAGGACAGAAAGCAATCGAAAAAATCCGAATGCTTATCGGCCCAAGTTTTAAAAGAGCGACAACGCCCTCTCGCTCCCGAGGCGAGGATATCATGATGAACAACTCGCCTCCGCTAAACCTCGTTCCTGTCGTAGCAAACGGAAACAAAACAGTCGGGGACGTGGTCCAGCGGATAAACGCCCGAGAGGTAAGACCATGGGTCGATACCCCTTCGTGTGCGCTTATCGACGATACCTGAAACATGCCCGGGCTCGTTTGGGCGAAGGGACGATCGATGAACGTGAGCGCAAACTGCACTTCATGGCATCGATCATCCACAAGCTCTACAGCTCGGGTAAGATAAGCACCTCGAACCCTTCCAAGTTCACGGAGGACGACATCATCGAGATATTCCTGGCGCTGAAGAACCGTGACGTCAAAGGCAAACCGCCGAAGCGCTCCACGCTCAGGAAACAAATGCAGCTGTTGAAGGACGTGTGCTTGGATTGTAAGAACAGAATAGTCGAGGACATGCTTAAGGACGGACGCATACGTATCGGACAGGACAAACAGGAACCGTTCTCCCTGTATCGTGAAGATCTGGTTACGGTCCTCCAGGCTTGCAAGCAAGTTGGTGGCTGGAAAGGCGAGGCCTGTCGTTTCGCCACCGCCATGCTCACCTTTCTTCGCCTGCGACCGGGAGAGCTGCAACTCGCCTCGCTACGGGACCTGGACACGAGGAAATGGACCTTCCTTGTCTCTAATCCGAAAGGAGAATGCATCTACGGCGAAGTGAAGCGCCTGCCGATCCCGGACGTCCTTAAGCCATTCGTCCTTGATTTCCTGAAGGCTAGGCAAGAGATGCTATCGTCCAAGGGCATCAAGAGCGCCGAGCCGCTGATTCCAGCGGTGTCTTGCAAAGGTGTCAACAACTACACTCAGCAGTCTTTCGGCCGGTTGAAGAAGCAGGTTATGCAGGAGGCCGGGATCACTTTCAAGTGGAAGGACTTCCGGCCCACTGGCGGACAGCTCGCCTTGGACGAGGGAGTTCCGATAGAACAGGTATCGCAATCGATGAGGCACGCTTCGACGAAAACTACCGAGCGGTATTACTGCCGCTCGCGAGCTGACCCTGCGTTCGCCAACGTCAATGAAGCGTACAACCGCATGTTCCTTGACGAACTGGCTATAAACGGAAAAACCGTTTGAATTGAATTTCAAAAATAGTTATCTGGATAGAGTGATGAGTGGGCTCAGCCGGATTCGAACCGGCGATCTCCTCCGTGTCAGGGAGACGTCATAGCCACTAGACCATGAGCCCGTTCTTGCGGGATTTTTCCATATATCGTTCGGGTCTATATCCTTTTCGCTCGGTCCAGACTTGTGGATGTCCGACGTGGATTCCTAGAATCAAGGATGACATAGCGCCTCGGAAAGCGAGCTCACTCCCACATCTTGCCCTTTACAAAGGTCAGCTCCACCTTCCCGCACTGCGGGCAAACATGCTTCCCCTTGGTGATGTCGTTGGAGATGTCCTCTCCCACCGGCACCGCCTGAAGGCGGTCGGTCCAGAACTTCCTGGAGAAGTCAGAAGAGCCGTAGAACACCATCTCCGAGCGGCATCGTCGGCACGACTGGGGCGGGTGCCTCTGGTCCCGCAGCCCGAAGCTTTTGCACTTGGGGCATATGGCCGGGGCCATGTAGTAGTCCCCGGCGTTCTGGAAGCCGAAACCGGTGTAAAGGTCCTCGGACCTGAAGCCGCAGGCCTTGCATTGAGCCTTGAATATCTGTCCCATTTTCCCATCCGTTCCCGGCATCGGCGTATCTGCATAAAACTGCTGGGTTCGACCCTGTTTCCGGGAGCCGGGGTGGGCCTCCGGCGCCGGCCGGGAGGGGCGCGGGCGATATAGAACAGGCCGTTGGCGCTCTTTCCAAAACCTATTAATCCACCCCCTATAATTGGGGTTTGATTTGGATGCCAGAGATTTTGCTGTTCACCAAGCCAGGGTGTCAGAAGTGCGATTACATCAAAGAGCGGCTGCCGGCCGGCCTCAAGGTCGCCACGGTGGACACCTCCACCGCCGAGGGGCTCGCCGAAGCGGCGTACTATGAGATCCTGGGCAAGCACACCCCCATACTGGTCGTGGACGACCAGGTCGTCGAGGGAGCGATAAACATCATGACCCGCCTCAACGATCTCGCCGGCAACGGGAAAGCGTGATCTCGGCATCTTCCTGAAATGATCTGCCTGGGCATCGAGGGCACCGCGCACACCTGCGGGGTGGGGATCGTCGACGATAAGGCCAATATCCTGGCCAACGAGCTGGACATGTACCGCCCCGAGAAGGGGGGAATCCACCCGAGGGAAGCGGCCAACCACCACTCTGACGTCGTGGTGCCGCTGATCAAGAAGGCCACCGAGGTCGCCGGCATCAAGCCCCGCGACATCGACGTCATATGCTTCTCCCAGGGTCCCGGCCTGGGCCCCTGCCTGAGGACGGTGGCCACCGCCGCCCGCGCCCTCGCCATATCGCTCCACAAGCCCCTGCTCGGCGTCAACCATTGCATCGCCCACCTGGAGATCGGGGTGGCCAGGAACGAGGCCACCGACCCTGTCCTGCTGTACGCCTCCGGCGGCAACACCCAGGTCATATCCTTCACCAACGGCCGCTACCGCATCTTCGGCGAGACTCTGGACATAGGCATCGGCAACATGTTCGACAAGCTCGGCCGCGAACTCGGCCTCGGCTACTACGCGGGGCCGACCATCGAGAAGCTGGCCCGGGAGGGGGACAAGCTCATCGATCTCCCCTACTCCGTCAAGGGCATGGACCTGGCGTTCTCGGGCATCATGACCGCCGCCCTGGCCCACCGCGCCAGGGGGGCGAGGGTCGAGGACATCTGCTTCTCGGTGCAGGAGACCTGCTTCGCCATGCTGTCCGAGGTTACAGAGAGGGCGATGGCGCACATCGAGAAGAAGGAGGTGCTCCTCGGCGGCGGCGTCGTGCAGAACAAGCGCCTCCGCGGGATGGTCGAGACCATGGCCCGGGACCGCGGGGCCAGCATGTTCGTCCCCGAGCCGAAGCTGTGCACCGACAACGGGGCCATGATCGCCTGGACCGGCCTCCTGATGCACAACGCCGGTGTCCGCATGAGCGTGGAGGACACCAAGGTCGACCAGCGCTTCCGCACCGATGAGGTAGAGGTCACCTGGCGCTGATCACGCCGCCGCTTTCTTCTGGGCCTTCTGCTCCCCTATCGTCTTGTCCAGGGCGTCGAGGAACTCCTCCTCCTTGCCCTTTGGCACCGTGGCCCCCGAGGCGATCTTGTGCCCTCCGCCGACCCCGCCGACCTTAGCGGCGCTCTCGCGCAGCGCGGCGGCGAGATCGATCCCCCTGTCCAGGAGTTCGAAGGTGCCCCGGGACGATATCTTGACCTCCCCGTTGGTGGCGGCCAGGGTGATGGTCGGCTTGTCGCGGTCGCCGAAGTACTGCATGGTGACCCCGCACAGAATGCCCGACAGTCCGAGGTTCTCGTTCCAGAAGTACTGGATGTTCTCCGCCTTGCTGACGCCGTTCTTGACGACCTTGTCCAGGCCTTCCAGCACCTCGGAGCTGTAGCCCTTGCGCAGCTCCCTGGCGCCGTTCATGGCGTCCCGGTCCCCCAGCGCCATCGCCAGCCCGGTGCTCTCGTTGTTGGAGCGGCCGCAGGCGTTCATCAGGCTGGCCAGGTTCTCCGCGTCCATCTTCCAGGAGGGGAAGTAGTACCGCTCGCGGACCACCTCCTCCAGTGTGCTCATGGGGGTGCCCTGAGCTGCCAGCTTGAGCGCGAGCAGGGAGGACAGCTTCATGCGCTGCTCCTCCTTCAGCGAGGCGAGGTCGGCAGCGGCCGGCACGCCCGCCTCTTCCAGGAGCGCCTTGGCGCCCTCCTCGCTGCCGCTGATGCCGATGACATAGGGGTCGGTGCTGTTGACCAGTCCTTCGAGAAGAGGGCCGTCCGGGAGCAGGGAGCCAGGGCGGGCCTCGATGATGCCCTTCTTCGCGCCCTCCTCGAACAGCCATTTGTTCAGGCCGCTCAGCCCGCGAATGGTCTGCCGGTCCCCGGCGATCCCGCCGAACGCCACCGGCAGGAGGTCCCAGTTCCTTTCGTCCACGCTGATGGCGAAAAGCTCGCATACCGCCGAGGCGGAGGCCGAGGTCATGCCGTCGATATTGGCCAGGTGGGGGTTCACATGCACCACCTTCTCTGAATCCCTGAGGGGGAGGTGATGGTCCATCACGATGACCTTGCAGGGGAGCTTCTCCAGCGCGTCCAGCTGCGAGGAGCCCATATCCGAGACTACCAGGAGCTCGGTGTCCGGGTCGACCTCCGATATCACCTTCTCGGTGAGGCTCTTGGTCATGGTGGCGTGGAAGCGCTTCCCGGCCCGCAGCAGCGTCCCGCAGACCACTCCCGCCGAGGATATGCCGTCGGCGTCGTAGTGCGAGATGACCCGGACCTCGGAAAAACGCTCCAGCTCTTTGGTTGCAATAGAAATGCGGGAAAGGAGTTTGTCAGGGAGCTGGACACTAGGGTCCATCCGCCCTCACTCGATCAGCAGCTCAGCGTTGGCGATGGAATACTGCCAGTCGGCAGGGATCCTGCCCTCGCGCTTGTAGTACTTCACGACGCGCCTGATCTTGGACTCCACCAGCTGCATGTTCCTCTTGTTGGCGATGTCCTTCTTGTTCTCGTTCAGGTGCTGCTGCAGGCTGATGGCCTTGCGCATCAGGGCGATGAGCTCGTCGGGAATGGCGGGCTGAAGCTCGTTCGCCTTCAGGATGTCCGACACGGTCGAACCGGTGGCGAGCTTGACGTCGGGCACGGCGTGCTGGTCCCTGAGAATGAGGCCGATGCGGGCCGAGGTGACGCCGTCCTTGCCCATCTTTACTACCAACTCTTCTATCTCTTCCTTGCTGAGGGGCACCCAAGCTGGATTCTCGGTGATCTGCGGCCGGGCGGACCCGGACTTGCCCCTTCTTCTGGCATGCATGCGAGCCATATGATGAACCTCCAATGTAGTGAATCTGTTAGCGTTTAGTGGTGGCGAGGTTAAGCCAATCCCCGTCCTCATATTTATGTTGTTCGAACTCGGGGGCACCCCTGCCAGCAGGCGAGCGCAGGCCTACGGACAGTTCACGCCGACGTGGACGGCCCTGGGGGAGCGCCGCCCTCTCCACGACGCTGAGAGGCGAGCCGCCCCCTCGCCCACTCTATCAGGGGCAGGTATTGGACCCGGGGGAACGACAGCTCCTGCGGGAGGTCCTCGAACAGGCGCCAGTCCATCTCCCCCTGGCCGGCAGCCGCTCCCAGCTCCCCGGCGAAGACGGTGCCCTCCTCGCCCTCCCCGATCGACGCGACGGGGACGAAGTCGCACCCGGTCTCCTCGCGGAACTCCCTGCGCATGGCGTCCTCGTCGCTCTCCCCCTCCTCTACCTTTCCGCCCGGCATCTCCCAGCCTCCCCGGCGGGGGTTGAAGTTCATGAGGAACCGGCCGCCGCTGAACGCTATCCCATACACGTACCTCACGGCTCTCCCACCGCTATCATGGCGTGGTCCTTCTCCATGGGGTCCAGGCGGACCACCTCTCGCACCTTCAGCCCCGCCTCCCGGAGCTGCCGGCGCGCCTCATCATAGGTCCTCTCGGGGTCCTGGGTCACGTCCTCCGACCTCGACTTGATGACCAGAAGCCCGCTCCTGGCCGAGAACGCCTTGTAGTTCCTGAGGAAGATCTGGGCCTGCCCCTTCTGGGCGATGTCCTGGTAGACGATGTCCGCACCGGGGACGCCGAAGGAGTACTCCCGGGGCTTGGTGGCGTCGGCCAGGAACGGCACCATGTTCGGCCGGGACTCGCACACCGGCACCAGGTCGCGGAAGGAGCGGGGGGAGATCTCCACGCAGTATACCGCCCCATCGGTCACGATGTCGGCCACGTGGGACGTGGTCGTCCCGGACGCCGCCCCCAGGTACAGGACCTTGGAGCTCTTCCGGAACGGGAAGAAGGTCCCGCCGGCCCTCAGGTATGCGGCCAGCTTGCTGCGCGTGGGCACCCATTCCCGGTACTCCGCGCCTCTCCAGCTGATCAGCCGCTCCCCGTACACCGCCCTTCCCGGGGCGGAGTTCCTGGTGTACAGGCGCTCCCGGTCGGAGTACACTCCCTCTTGCTCGGTCGCCTCGATGGCTGCCCCGCTCATATCCGTCAAAATAATGCCCTGGCATAAATAGGTGAGGTATCAGCCTCGCTCGAAGCGGCGGCCCGGCATCCAGACCGGGGGCCCTTTGCTGGCCATCTATATGGTGCACCTTTTTATGTTGAGTTGTCAGTCCCTTTACCGTTGGCCGAACAGGACGACAAGGACCGGCAGATCAAGGAGCTCGCCGAACGCATCAGCAGCCTGGAGAGTTCGCTCAGGGACATCACCAGGCCGTATGCCGAACTGGTGGAGCAGCTGTCCCAGTTCCAGGGGGTGGTCCGGAAGTACTTCCGGCTGCTCGACCTTTATCAGAAGCACGGGGTGATCTCCGTGGACGTGATCCTCCCCCAGGTCAAGGACCCCATCTCCAAGGAGATCATGCGCATCCTGCTCGACCACCCCGGCCACAACATCACCCAGATCGCCGACGAGCTCAGGGCCCGCACCGGCTCCAGCTCCCGGAGGATCGTCCGGTCCAAGCTGGAGGAGCTGGTCAAGGAAGGCCTGGTGGTGGAAGAGAGGGGCAGAAGGTCGAACGCCTACAAAGTGTCCGAGCAGGTGATCCGGAAATGGTCAGAAGTGCTCGGATTGACCAAGTAAGGTGAACGCGGTTAACATGCACGAAGAGCAAGAGAACGAGATGAAGGAGGACGCGACATGAGCGACAGCGAGATGCCCACGGAAGAAGAGCTGCGAGGGATATTCAGGGTCTTCCAGGAGGAGCTCCCGGACCTGCTGGGAAAGCTGACCAAGATCCTGTACGGGGCCCAGGAGAGCGAGGACTACGGGAAGGCGGTAGGGGCGTTCTACAAGACCCTGGTGGAATCGGGGATGACCAGCGAGCAGGCCTTCCAGCTCACCCGGGACTACATGAGCAATATGAACATCGGGAACATCGTGAGGGGCATGTCCTCCGACGAGGACAAGCGGAAGGGGCACAAGGAGGATTGAGCATGGACGCCAAGGACCGCGCCGCGGTGCTGGTGGCGGTCTCCAGCGCCCCCGTCCTGAGCGTCAAGCTCTTGGTATCGTACCTCCGCCTCAAGCGGGCGGCCAACCGGGCCAGGGGGCGGTTCTACAACGGGCTGATAGCGTCGGGCATGCCCCCGAGGGAGGCCAACCGCCTCGCCGACGAGTATGCCTCGGCGATCAGCATCCGGAACATGCTCGGCGAGGCCAAGGGGCCGGGCCGGGAGCCCTGATGCCGAGGCCTAGAACCTCTCCAGCTCGATGCGCTCCTCCTCTTCTTCCTGCGCCATGTCCAGGGTGCCGGAGCGCACCTCGACCCTCTTCCCCCTGATGGGCACCTTGAACGGTATCTCTATCCACAGCATGCTACCGTCGAAGGCCGCATCGGTCTCGTCCACGTTCACGGGGTGGGCGAGGAAGTAGCACCCCCCGATGTTGGCGTCCTCGCGGACCGCGCGGATGCACACGCTCGTTTCCGAGACCTCCAGGTCGATGTCCTCCGTCTTGACCCCTGGCAGCTCCATCTGGATCTTGTACCTCTCCCGGTCGTGGTCTATAACCACTATCGGTGATATTATCGGCATGTACTCGTCAGGCATCGCCATCCCGCTCCAGCATGTGATGCTTGGCACTTGCTGGAATAAAACATTTTTTATGGGATGGGCGCGACGCTGGGCCCCGCTCGAACATGTTAAATCGTTGGTGGCGCGTTACACGGACAATGCGAGAGGCGCTGAGGAGCATAGCCATGCGGGTCCGGGACGCGATACAGGACCTTCCCGACGGGTTCGACCGGGGCGAGGAGCTGTATATCGGCGCGGACGGCACCCCCACCTCGGGCATCGACAAGGTGGCCGAGGACGCCATACTGCGGGCGGTCGACGAGCTGGACCTGGAGGCCAACGTCCTGAGCGAGGAGTGCGGCCTGGTGGACCGTGGGTACGAGGATACTCTGGTGATCGACCCCATCGACGGCACCCACAACGCCGTCATGGGGGTCCCCTTCTACAGCGTGTCCCTGGCGCTGGGCAAGGACACCCTTCTGGGCGTCCGCGACGCCCTGGTCCTGAACCTGGTCAACGGCGACCTGTTCCATGCCGAGAAGGGCAAGGGGGCGACCCTGAACGGCTGCGAGCTAAGGGTGCGCTCCAACGCCGGACCGCCGGCCATGGTGTTCTACATGGGGCGGTGCGTGCACCCCCGCACCTTCGAGCTGGTTAAGCGGGCCTCCCGCGTCAGGGCGATGGGGTGCGCGTCCCTGGAGATGTGCCTGGTGGCCCGGGGGCACTTCGACGGCTACTACTTCAACGCGGAGTTCCATGCCAATTGCATAAGGGTGGTGGACATCGCCGCCAGCTCCCTCGTGCTCAGGGAGGCGGGCGGGGAGCTGGTGGACCTGCGGGGGGACAGGCTGGACATGCCCTTCGATCTTGCCGCGAGGAGCAACTTCCTCGCTTACGGCGACGAGAGGACCAAGGAGATATTGTTATGAGGTTGGGGTTGACAGCGAACGCGGAAGTGCCCGAGGCCCTCAAGCTCGCCAGGAAGGCCATCAGCGAGCTGAAGGGCCAGGACCTGGTGCTGGAGTCGGGCATCGCCCGGATCTTCGGGAAGGAAGGCAGGCCCATCGAGGAGATGGACATCGACGCCCTGGTCACCGTGGGCGGGGACGGCACCATACTGCGCTCCCTCCAGAGGACCGAGGCCCCCATCTTCGGCATCAACGCCGGAGTGCTGGGCTTCCTGACCGAGATGAACGAGGACGGCATCGAGAAGGGCATCAAGCGCATGCTGGAGGGCGACTACTTCATCGACGAGCGCATCAAGCTCAAGACCACCGTGGCGGGGGAGAGGCAGTTCGACGCCACCAACGAGGCGGTCGTCCACACCGCCCACATCGCCAAGATCCGCCACTTCCACGTGTACGTGGACGACCAGCTCGCCCTGGACGTCCGCGCCGACGGGATAATCGTGGCCACTCCCACCGGCTCCACCTGCTACGCCATGGCGGTGGGCTCGCCCATCATCGACCCCCGCGTGGACGCCTTCGTCATCGCGCCGATGGCGCCGTTCAAGTTCGCCGCCCGGCCCATGGTGGTGCCGGCGTCCAGCAAGGTCCGCATCGAGGTCGCCAAGCCCAAGCCGTGCATGTGCGTCATCGACGGGCAGCAGGAGAAGGAGATGGAGGGGCTGGAGGCGGCGGAGTTCTCTATTTCCGAGAACAAGGCCCGCTTCATCCGCTTCGAGCGGGACTTCTACACCCGGATACGCGAGAAGATCGTGTGCATGCTATGAGCGAAAAGAGGAAAGTGTGGGGGATCGAGGCCGACGTCCTGGACATGGTCAACGACGCCGCCAAGGGCTCGTTCCCCCACGAGTTCGCGGCGGTCCTGCGGGCCGAGAAGGGCATCATCACCGAGATCCTGCTCTTGCCGGGCAGCATATCCACGGAGTACTCTGCCACGGTGACGCTGCACAACCTCCCCATCGACCTCAGCGTGGTGGGCACGGTGCACTCCCACCCCGGACCGAGCAACCGCCCCTCCGAGGAGGACCTCCACCTCTTCGGCAGCTTCGGCAACACTCACATCATCACCTGCCTGCCCTTCGACATGAAGAGCTGGCGGGCCTACGACTGGAAGGGCGACGCGGTCGAGCTCGAAGTGCTTTGATCCAGCAAGCTCACAGCACCTTGCTGCCCGGCCCGATGCTGCCCTTCACCGCCGCCCCCGGCCCGATGACCGAGTTCTCGTGGATGATGGTCCCGGCGTCGATCATGGCGTTGATGCCGGTCTTGACATCGTCCCCCATGATGACCCCCAGCTTCCGGCGCCCGGAGTCGATGAGCTGCCCCTTGATGGCGACCTTCACCGGGCGGTCGTCGAAGCGCAGGTTGGCCACCTTGGTGCCGGCGCCGAGGTTGCACCTCTCCCCGATGAGGCTGTCCCCCACGTAGTTATGGTGGGGCACGTGCGACTTGGACATGATGATGGAGTTCTTGACCTCCACCGCGGCGCCGACCTTGACCCCCGGCCCCAGGCAGGTGGACGGGCGGATGTAGCAGTTGGGCCCGATGTCGCAGCCCTCCGAGATGTACACCGGCCCCTCGATGTACGCTCCCGAGCGCACCCTGGCCCCATTCTCCACCACCACCTCTCCGATCAGTGTCGCCCCCGGCTCCACGGTGCCCTCCACCCTGCCCCTGACGCGGGCCATGAGGATCTCGTTCGCTCTCAGCATATCCCATGGGCGGCCCACGTCGATCCAGCCCTCGCTGATGTTCTCGACGAGGACCTCCTTGTCCTTCGCCAGCGCGTTCAGGGTGTCGGTGATCTCGTACTCCCCGCGCTTCGATTTCGGGGTGGCCTTGATGCCCTCGAAGATGTCGGTATTGAATACGAACACCCCGGCGTTGATGAGGTTGGTGGGGGGGTTCTCCGGCTTCTCGTGGATCTTGATGAGGCGGCCGCCGGACTCCTCGATGACCCCGAACCTCTGGGGGTCCGGGACCGTGACGGTGCCCATGACCGCGCTCCCGGAGGACTTGAACTTCTCCAGCATCCTCCTGATGTCGTCCTCGAACACCACCACGTCGCCGTTGACGCACACGAACGGCTCGTCGATGACCCCGGCGGCGCACCCGATGGCGTGGGCGGTGCCCAGGCGCTCCTTCTGCTCCAGGTACGAGATCCTCAGCCCGAGCCGGGAGCCGTCGCCGTAGTACTCCTTGATCTTGTTGGCCTTCCACCCCACCAGGATGTGGATGTCCTTGATCCCCTGGGACGACAGCGCCTCCAGGGTGTGGGACAGGAACGGCCTCCCCGCCACCAGCAGCAGCGGCTTGGGGATGTTGGAGGTGAGGGGGCGAAGCCTGGTGCCCTCTCCCGCGGCAAGCACCAGCGCCCTCATCTCAGGCACCCCTCCACGATGTTCAGCCCCACGGCCTCCAGCCTCTTCAGCTCCTCCCGGTCCCTCGCCTCCACGGTCATGCGGACCTTTGGTTCCGTGCCCGACAGCCGCACCAGGAACCACCCGTCGGGGAACTCCGCCCGGAACCCGTCCAGGGTGAGCAGGCGGTCGCAGTCGAGGCCCTGCATGGCCGCCGCCAGGCCGTCTTTAATCCGGCTTTTGCGGGAGCTGTCGAACTTGAAGGAATGCCTCGCCGCCGGGAACGAGGGCAGCTCGTCCAGCAGGTCCGAGATCTTGGCCTCCGAGGCCATCCTGGCCAGGAGGGCGCCGGCGTACACCCCGTCGGGGCAGTAGGTCTCCTTGGGGAATATGTAGGTGCCCGAGGGCTCCCCGCCGAAGTCCAGCCCGCTCTTCTTGAGCGCTTCGGCGACGTACACGTCCCCGACCTTGCACCTCACCACCTCGCCCACCAGGTCGTCCAGGACCATGGACGCGTCCATCGGCGCCACGATGCCCTGGGCCTTCATGGCCGAGGCGAACAGGGCGATGAGCCTGTCACCAGAGATGAAGCGGCCGCGATCGTCCACCGCCACCATGCGGTCCCCGTCCCCGTCGTGCGCTATCCCCAGGTCCGCCTTCCGCTTCAGCACCGTATCCTTGAGGTCCTGCAACGCCTCCTCGGTCGGCTCCGAGGTCCGCCCGGGGAAGAAGCCGTCGGGATTGGCATTCAACGTCACCAGGCCGCAGCCCAGGGTCCGCAGGGCCAGCGGACTGACCGAAGTAGTGGCCCCGTTGCCGCAGTCCAGAACGACCTTCGAGGACGCCGAGCCGATCGAACGCACGATCGCGTCGATGTGCCGGTCCGCCGCCCCTTGGAGCGCCTGGACGCTGCCGACACGTCTCCAGTCCTTGCGGTCGGCCTTCTTGCCCAGTATGCGCTCCTCCACCTCGTTCATCTGGAGGGAATCGAACGCGGACCCGTCGGGGTTCCAGATCTTGACACCGTTGTACTGCGGGGGGTTGTGCGAGGCCGTGACCATTATGCCGCAGCGATGGGACGCGGCCTCCCTTGCCAGAGTGGGCGTCGGGACCATGCCCGCGTCATGCACCTCCGCGCCCACCGAGGTGGCGCCGGCCACCAGGGCGCTGGAGACCATGTCCCCGCTGGTGCGGGTGTCCCTGGCCTGCACGATGTCGGGGTACTCGCTGCCCACCGCCTCGCCTATGCTGACCGCTAGCTCAAGGGTGAAATCCTGACCTACCTCTCCCCGAATCCCCGAAGAACCGAACAAGGACATCTTTTCAAGCTCACCCAGGTAGTAGACGCGGGAGGCATATAATTTTTCTGTGGCCGTCCGATTAAAATAATGGGGGATGGCGTTATATATCGGATATCGACATATCGGCATAACACGAGCCGAGGTCTGGCATCGTATCCGGCCGCTCAGCAACTAGCAACATGGTTGATTCTCCGCGGGAAAATGAGCCAGAAGGAACGCTATCCTACCAGTTTTTAAGTATATAATGAGTTTTCAATGCCCCTTTGGTGATACTGGATGCGCAACATTATGAGAAAATTATTATATATGGGTCTGGGCCATTACAATCTGGGTCGTATGGCCAACATGGGCCCAATATAGCACAGGAGGGAAAATCATTGGTCATGGAACAGATCGGTGTCGAGAAGGCCAAGGAAATCGCCAAGAAGAAGGGCCTGAAGCCTGGCAGGGTTAAGGGAACGAACGGGATTCAGTTCACTAAGGGATCCAACGACCGCCTTGAGATCATTCCCTGGGAAGACTTTGAGAAGACCCTCAAGTCCAGGGGCCTCGGCGTCTACGAGTCCGGCGGCTGGATGAAGATCATGAAGAAGGCATAAGCCCTTCCGTATCCAACACTCTTAAGTAATGAGGCCCGCGGGCCTCCCTAATTTCCTTTCACGCTTCTAGCTTATTTGGTCCTCATCAGGAGCCAGTTCTTGTTGTCCTGCTCCTTGCCCTTGAACCTCACCAGCGCATAGGTGCCCCTCAGCCTGCTGCCGCGGAGCTCGAACACGATCTTCTTGTCGTCCCGCTCCAGCACCTCCAGGCCGCCCCGGTCCAGTATCTCGACCTTTCCGGCACCATATTCGCCAGGAGGGATGATCCCATGAAAATCGGCATAGGCCACCGGGTGGTCCTCGGTCTGCACCGCTAAGCGTTTAATTTTCAGTTCCTCCGGGACGCCCTTGGGCACCGCCCAGCTCTTCAGGGTGCCGTCCATGAGCAGCCGGAGGTCGTGGTGATGGGAGGAAGCGTAATGATCGTGCACCACGAAGAACGGCTCCTCCGATCCTCCGCCTTCCGACGGCTCCGGGGTCTTTGAGAAATCGCGCTTGGCCTTGTACTCCTCGAGCTGCGCCATCACGTCAGGGATGGCATCGAGGCCGAATAATCGTTTCTGCTGCAGCTAGGGTACTCTGATGATGTCCACCCTGAGGTCGCGGTCGAAGGCCCGCTTGAACGCCTTGGCGTCGCTCTCCACCCCCCATATCTCCAGGGAGGCGTCCCCGGCGGCAGCGCCCTCCAGCAGCACCGTGTCCTTGCCCTCCTTCTTGAGCGCCACCGATCTCATCAGCCCGGTGTGGCTGCGGTCCAGCTCCTCCGCCAGCCGGAGGAACGCGGACAGGGTGATAATGACCTGCTGGGCCCGCAGGTCCAGCCCCTCCATCTCGGGGTCCTTCTTCTTAGGCACTTTCTTCCGATGGTACCTGGTGAGGTTGGCCATGATGGCGATCTCCCGCTCATCGAAGCCCAGGAGGTCGGCGTTCCTCACGATGTAGTACGAATGCGCCTGGTGATTGGTGAATGAGATGAAGTCCCCCACGTCATGGAGATAGGCAGCGTACTTCAGCACCTCTCGCTCCTTGTCCCCCAGGCTGTGCAGGCCGGCCTGCTTGGCGCTGTCGAACAGGGCCAGGGCGAGGCGGACCACCGTCTCGGCGTGCGGCTCGTCGATATTGCAGGAACGGCCCAGCTGCAGCACGCTGGTCTCCCGGACCGACATGCGCCCCGCATGGGGATAGCCCTCGATCTTGGAGAGATAGTCGACCAGCAGCCCGTCGCGGACCCCCCGGTCGCTGACCACCAGCTCGTCGATCTTCAGCTCCTCCATGATGGTCTCCAGGATGGCGGCCCCGCCCACGATGATGTCCGCGCGCTCGGGATTGAGGCCGGGGACCTTCCTCCTCTCCGCCAGAGGCAGGGACCTCAGCATGGCGGACACTTTCTTCAGGTGGGCGAGCTTCAGGGAGTTGACCTTCCCCCCGCAGGTCCGGGAGGCGATATCGGCCAGGTTCATCACCGTGCCGGAGCTGCCGATGGCCATGTCCACCTTGCTCAGGGAGATAGAGTGCGCCGAGTGGACCAGCAGGCCCCGCACGTGCTTGCGCATCTTATTGTAAACTGAGTCATCCACCGGGCCCTCCCGGTCCCCCTCCTCGACGTACATCCCGGTGATCCTGATGGCGCCGAGCTTGAGGCTGTCCAGGTAGCTGTAGTTCTCCTGGGTGCCGATGGCCAGCTCGGTGCTCCCGCCCCCCAGGTCCACGAACAGGGCGGTGCGGTCCGTGAGCTCCACGGCGGAGCTGACGCCGAGGTAGACCAGGCGGGCCTCCTCCACACCCGAGATGATGCCCATGTCGATCCCCGCCTCATCGTGCAGCCGCTCCACCAGCACGGCCTGGTTCTTGGCCTCCCGGGCGGCCGAGGTAGCCACGGCGATGATCTCGTCGGCGCCGTAGGTGCGGGAAAGCTCCGCGAACTTGCGGCATACATGGACGGTCCGGTCCATGGCATCCCGGCGGAGGGTGTGGTCGATGAACTCGTTCTCGCCCAGGCGCACCACCTCCTTCTGCTGGCTCAGCACGGTGTAGGAGAAGTTGGGATTGAGGCGCACCACCAGCATGCGCACGGAGTTGGTTCCGATGTCCAGGAACGAGACCACATGGTCGGCGCGGGGGACTGACTGCATCATGATATCGACAACCTCTTGTCGAAGGTCCTCTCGAACAGGTCGCCCTTCCTCAGCCCCCACTCGATCTCGGGGGCGGCGTCGGCGTCCGACACCACTGTGAGAGCGACCCTGTCACCGGCGATATGGCACTTCACCTCCTTAACTACCCCGCCGTGGGTGCGGTCCAGGCCGTCGGCGATCCTGAGAATTGAAGCGAGCTTCAGCACGATGCTGCGGGCCTCCTCGTCCAGCTCGGCGAGATCGGGCTCGTCGCCGCCGGGCATGCGCTTGCGGTGGTAGCGGGCCACCAGGGCGACGGTCCTCCGGTCCTCGCTGCCGAACGGTAGCTTCTGCTCCATGATGAGGCGGCAGGAGGCCTTGTGATGTCCCTTCCCTCCCTCCGAAAGACCGATGTCGTGCAGCAGGCACGCCGCCTCGAGAAGGTCCTCCTCTCTCTTTCCCAGGCCGTGGAGGGGCCCCAGCTCGCGGAACAGCGTCCTCGCCAGCCTCGCCACCTGCTCCGAGTGGGGGCGGTCCGGGTCCAGCTTCCTGGCCGCTTCCAGGCCTCCTTGCCCCTTTTTGGGAGGCTTCCCCCTCTCCCCCAGCGCCTCGCTGCTGGTCAGCCCTCTGCGCAGCGCCTCTCCCAGCTCGGGAGGGAGCCCCTTCTCGCTCATGGCCCTGACCGCCGCCTCCACGTCGTACCCGACCCGGCGCTGGCGGACCGAGAAGTCCCCGGTGTCCAGGATGGCGTACGATGCCCGGGGGTCGTGGTCCCCGGGCCTGCCGACGCTGCCGGGGTTGAGGAACAGCACTCCCTTGACCTTTCGGACCAGGGGCTTGTGCGAATGCCCCACCATCACGATGTCGGCGTCCGCTGTCCTGGCCAGCTCGGCCAGCCGGGCCTCGCCGGTCTCCGGCCCGATGTGTTCGTCCGGGTCCGCGGGGCTCGCGTGCACCAGCAGGAGCCTCTTCCCGAGCACCTCCAGGCGCAGCTCCGGCGGCAGCGACCCTATGAACTTCAGGCTGTCCTCCGACAGCTCCCCGGCCGCCATGGACACCACTGTTTCCTTGGCGGAACCGGCCTTGGGGCGCTGAGAGCTCCGGGCCGCATCCAGGACCTTGAGGTCGAAGTTACCGGCCACGCTCAGGAACAGGTCGCCGCTCAGCTCCCTCACCACCTCTTCGGGGTACGCACCATACCCCACCATGTCGCCCAGGTTCAGGAAGCCGGCGACCCCGTTCTTCCTGGCGTCGTCCAGCACCGCCCTCAGGGCGTCCAGGTTGCCGTGGACGTCGGAGATGACCCCCAGCCTGGCGGGCCCGTGGACGTCGGCCAGGGGGATGGAAAGGTCCTTTGACGCCAGTCCGGAGCGGAACCGCTCCACCGCCTGCTCGAAGAAGCGCCGGGACCGCAGACCGCCCCACAAGGGGACCAGCTCCCCGTACAACTTGTTCCGCTCCTCCTCCCGGTCCTTCCTTATGGCTTCCAGCCCCCGCTCCACCGCCTGCGCCTTCTCCCGGGGAGCGCGGACCTCTTCCTCCAGGGCGTCGAGGCCGGAGAGCCAGACGTCGCAGTCGTGCATCTCCCCCAGGGTGTCCTGGACCCGCTTCATCACGCCTATCTCCTCCTCCAGCTCGTCGTCGAAGAGGGGCTTGAACGCCTCTATGGTGTAGCGCAGCCTCTTGGCAGCGATGCGCATGGCATGGTGCCGCTCCTTGGCATCAGGGTCGCCAACGCAGTCCTCCAGTTCGAGCAGCGCCTCGGTCCGCGAGAAGACATTGGCCAGACCCACGGCGAAAGATGCCTTGCTCCGCACGTCGGCGTGCCCGGAGCTCAGCTTCTCCACGGCCTTCTCCAGGAAGGCCACCATCTCGTCCAGCGACCCATCTTCCTTGAGATCGTCCAGCCAGCCGACCAGCTGAGGCTGCAGGTCCTTCCGCCGGGCCTTCTTAGATTCCAGTATGACCTCCAGGCCCTCGCGGGAGGCGTCCCCGGATCGCTCCATAAGCTCCTGGAGGTACCCGGCCTGCACGTCCAGGTCCCTCGCCTCCCCGAGAGCCCCGGTGATGCCCTTGACGCACTTCTTCCACCGGCCGTACTGGCTGTCCTTAAAGCAGGAGCTGAAGATGGGCAGCCCGGCCCGGAGGCGGCGGGATGCCACCCTCATGTCGTGGACGGCGTCCGCGTCCATCTTGCGGATGTCCTTGGCCAGGCCCTCCAGCTCGGCGGCGTGCTCCAGGAGCATGGACGCGCCCAGCAGGCAGAAGCCGGGGTCCTCATTTTTCCCCATGCCAGATCCCCCTGTTCTCCAGCAGCCACACCTGGGAGTCCAGCGGCTCCTCGCCCTCCTTCCTCTGGACCCTGGCCCAGGTCCCGTCGCCGCGCAGCTCCCGCGCTTTCACGTTGTCGTGCAGGTGGACCTGGAGGATGTATTTCAGCACCGCTTCCCTGATCTTCTTGTCCCGGACCGGGAAAAGCTCCTCCACCCTGCGGTTGAGGTTGCGGGGCATCAGGTCGGAGGAGCCGAGATATATCTCCTCGTCGCCGCCGTTCTGGAAGTAGTATATCCTGGAGTGCTCCAGGAACCGGGAGACGATCGACACCACCCGGATGTTGTCGCTCACCCCCGGCACCCCCGGTTTGAGGCAGCACAGCCCCCGCACGTTCAGATCGACCTTGACCCCGGCCATGGAGGCCCGGTACAGCGCCTGGATCATGCCCTTGTCGATGAGGGAGTTCAGCTTGAAGGCCAGGTAGCCGTTCCCCATCTCCTTGTGCACCGCTATCTCCCTCTCGATCCTCTCCTCGATCCCCCTGCGGATGCCTCCCGGGGAGACCAGGAGCTTGCGGTACTCGCCCTGCACGCAGTAGCCGGTGAGGCTGTTGAACAGGTCGGAGACGTCCGAGGCTATGGCGGGGTCGCTGGTAAGATACCCGATGTCCCCGTAGATCCTGGCCGTCTGGGTGTTGTAGTTTCCGGACGACAGGTGGCAAATGCGGACGATCCCGTTCCTGCTCCTCCTCACGATAAGGCACATCTTGGCGTGCACCTTGATGTCCACCGCGCCGTACACCACGTGCACGCCGGCATGTTCCAGCTGCCTAGCCCAGGAGATGTTGGCGGTCTCGTCGAACTTCGCCTTCAGCTCCAGCACCGCGGCTACCTGCTTGCCGTTGCGGCGCGCCTCCATCAGCGCCTCCACCAGGGGGGAGTTGGAATCGATGCGGTAGAAGGTGATCTTGATGGCCATCACGTCGGGGTCCACCGCCGCCTGCTTCAGCAGCCCCACGATGGGCTGGAAGCTGTCGTAGGGATGGTACAGCAGAACGTCCCGGGAGCGGACGCTCTCCAGGATGGTCTTCTCGTCCGCCAGGGCGCGGGGGATGAAGGGGAGGAAGGGGGAGTCCAGCAGATCAGGCCGCTGAAGCTTGTGGAGCTGCCACAGGTCTGCCAGGGCCAGGGGGGCGGAGGAGCGGTACACCAGCTGATCGGACAGGCCGAGATTGCGGGCCAGCATGTCCGCCATGCGCCCGGGCATGCCCTCGTCCACCTCCAGGCGGACCGGCTCTCCCACCCTCCTCGACTCCAGCCCCTCCTCCACCGCGGTAAGAAGGTCGGAGGTCTCGTCGAGCTCGATCTCGATCTCGGCGTCCCGGGTGACCCTGAAGGCGTGGGCGGCGACGACCTTCATCCCGTGGAACAGCAGGTCCAGGTTCGCTTTCACCAGATCTTCCAACAGTACGAAGTGCTGGTCCGAGGACCTGGCCGGCCGGCCGTGCTCCACCCGCACGAACCGGGGGAACAGCCCGCCCCCGGGCACCTTGAGCCGGGCGAACTTCTCGCGGCCGCTGTCGTCGTGGATCACCACCGCGAGGTTGATGGCCCCGCTGGATATGAACGGGAAGGGGTGGTTGACGTCGAACGCGAGAGGGGTCAGTATCGGGAACAGGCTGCCCTCGAAGTACTCCCTCAGCCCGGCCCGCTGCTCCTCGTCGAGGTCCGTCATGCGGTGGATGTGGATGCCCTCGGCGTCAAGCTTGGGGAGGAGGTACTTCCCCCAGGCATAGGCATATTCGTCCACCAGGCGGTCGACCTCTTCCTTGATGGCCTCAAGCTGCTCCTGGGGGGTCGTTCCGTCCGGGGGCAGCTCCAGGGCGCCCCTCTCCGACTGGCGCCTCAGGCCCGGCACGCGGGACATGAAGAACTCGTCCATATTGCTGCCGCAGATGGCCAGGAACTTCGCTCTCTCCAGCAGGGGGTGGGTATCGTCCATGGCCTCTTCCAGGACCATCCGGTTGAACCTCAGCCAGCTGAGCTCCCTGTTCAGGTAGAGCCTGGGGTCTTCCAGGGAAGTGATGCCGTCCACACCTTCGCCCGCTTCCTTGTTCCTCGGCACGACAGGACTATCTGAATCCGCCATTATTAGAACTCCCCATCTCGGTCCCTAGATGCCGGGGCGAGGATATAATCCTACCACGATGGTGTTCCCAGCGTTGCTCCGAAGTCGGTCCTGAAATATAGTCAAGACAATATAATTCACGCAGTCTACGTAGAAATATTTCGGCGGGAACGGATGCAGCCTAGCTGCACACTAAATATATATGCTATCTTACAAAATCGTCTGAGAAGGTCATAATTTCACGCTCGGTGGGAAGTTGAGCGAAGACGATCATAGCAAGATAGAGCGATTGCGGCCGGTGCGGTCCCCTGTCGAGGAGGAGAACGCGGAGCTGCGCAGAGAGCTGGAGAGGATCCGAAGCGAGCTCCGCCATGCCGAGGACAGGTTCCACGCCATGGCCGATACCGCCTTCGAGATCACCATCGTCCACGTGGGCGGGACCATAGTGGACGCCAACGAGGCCACCCTGGAGATCTCGGGGTACTCCAAGGAGGAGGTGCTGGGCAAGAAGGTCTTCGAGTTCTACACCCCCGAAACGCAAAGGATGCTCAAGGAGAAGCTGCGGTCCCCCGACCCCGGGCCGTACGAGGCCGAGCTGCTGAGGAAGGACGGAAAGATCATCACGGTGCAGGTCCGCGGGAGGGACATAATCTGGAACGGGAAGCCCGCCCGGGTGGCCTCGGCCCAGGACATCAACGAGCAGGTGAAGGCGAAGAAGGCGCTGGAGCAGGAGCGGATGTGGCTGAAGGCCATACTGGACACCCTGCCGGTCGGCGTGCTCCTGGCCGACGCGCGCGCCGCCATCTTCGAGGCCAACGACCTGGCCAGGGAGATCATGGGCGAGGTGGAGGTGCAGGGCCGCCGGGGCTTCCGGGGGTGGTGGGCCAACAGCGGGATCGAGGTCGCCTCGTCGGACTGGGGCTTCATCAGGGCGGCGGTGGAGAAGGAGAGCGTCACGGGGCAGCTGATCGACATCCAGCGGTCGGACGGCTCCAGGGGCACCATCCTTGAGTCGGCGGCGCCGCTCAGGGACCCGGCGGGCAAGATCGCCGGCAGCGTGGCCATCGTGCAGGACATCACCGCCCAGAGGAAGCTGGAGCGCGAGGCCGTAGAGGCGAAGGAGCGGGCGGAGCTGTTCATCGACCTCCTCATCCACGACATAAACAACATGAACGCGGTGGCCTCGGGCTATCTCCAGCTCATCGACCACAAGGGCGAGCTGGGGGACCGCTCGATGCTCCGGAAGGCCCAGGGGGCCATGGATGAGATCGACCGCCTCATCGACACCGTGAGGAAGATCAAGACCCTCGACCGGCCGGGGGCCCGGCATCGCCTCCTGGACCTGGGGCAGGTCATCGGGGAGGTGGTGGTGGACCGCATCAACGAACCGGGCAACACCGCGTCCATACGCTACGAGTCGAAGGAGAGGCGGATGGTCCTGGCCAGCGACCTGCTGAGGGAGGTGTTCGCCAACATCATCGACAACGCGGTCAAGCACGCCCCCCGGCCTGTGACGATCGACGTGAGGCTGGGAGACCACTTCCACGAGGGGAAGGAATATCACCTCGTGTCGATCGAGGACGACGGGCCGGGGATACCGGACGAGATGAAGCCCCGGCTGTTCTCCAGGCTGCAAAGGGGGAACACCAGGGCCAAAGGGTCGGGGTTGGGCCTGTACCTGGTGAGGAGCCTAGTAGAGGACCTCGACGGGATAGTATGGATGGAGGACCGCGTCCCCGGCGACCATACTCGGGGGTCGCGGTTCGTGGTCCTGCTGCCGGTGGCCCACCTGAGCGATGCCAGCATTGACCAGGAATGACCTCGGAGCGGTCCTTGCATGCAGAGAGTCGGAGCAAGTTTTATATCCAAATCCAGTATAAGGTGGGAGTACAAGCAGGGGTAGCCAAGCTTGGCCAACGGCGTAAGATTCAGGGTCTTATCCTTAGTGGTTCGGGGGTTCAAATCCCTTCCCCTGCACTTAATTTTCATTTCTAGCCCATCGCTGAAAGGGCTGTTTTACACGTGTTCGATCGTCTAATGTGGCGTAAGAACCTGAATCCACTGCTCAAAAGCAACCAAGTAATAGTCCAAGACCTAAATACCAATCTGTGCTAAAATTTGCTAAATTAGCATAAGAAACATCACTAAATCGTTTGAAGCTCATTTGCTAATTTATGCTAATTTGTGTTAAATTAGCAGATAACTTCTTAATCCAGTAATAGTATCTACAAATTTGAGTTTCTTATGAAAATGCCTCAAAAGCCAAAACCATTAGGAAAAATATTCGAAGAGAAAGTAATGGACCATTTAGATTTATTGGACGATAAGGAAACTCAGGACTTGACTAAGCGATACAATGAACAATATGTCCACTGGGATGAATTAAGATATAAAGACCTTCCAAAAGACCATGAAATTGTTTGGGCTCTGATGAAGCTTTCGAGAAATAATCAATCTAAGCATGTCAAATTTAAAGATATTAATCTAGAATATAATATGACTAATCAGTCTCAACGGATAATTCACATACTAGATACAGGGGCTTCAGGTCTGTTGGTCGTGGACGATCCCTTAAAAGAGCCGGAAATGGCCAGGTATGTTGTGAGTTCTCTGATGGAGGAAGCAATAGCATCCAGTCAACTTGAGGGGGCAGTTACAACAACAAAGGTAGCTAAACAAATGCTACGCGCGAAGAGAAAGCCCCGCTCTCCCTCTGAGCAAATGATTGTGAATGATTATCTCACGATGCAGAGGATTAAGGAGATTCGGGATCAAACACTAACTATTGATACAATTCTTGAATTGCATAAACTGGTCGTTCACGATACTTTGGAAGACCCATCGTTTGAAGGCCGTTTCCGAGAGGATGATGAAACCGTGGTCGCAGACCCTCTCGAATCAGACAGGATATTCCACCACCCTCCATCACATAAGAAGATTCCAGAGTACATGGAAACCCTATGTAAATTTGCTAATGATGAGAAAGATAGTGATTTTCAGCACCCTCTTGTAAAGGCAATAATTATCCATTTTATGATTGGGTACATTCATCCATTCGTAGATGGAAATGGAAGATTGGCCAGAGCACTAATGTATTGGTATGCGTTAAAGCGCAACTACTGGCTATTTCAATATATGGCAATCTCTAAGGTAATTAAACAGAGCAAGGGAAAATATGGGTTGGCATATCTGTACTCTGAGACCGACAACAATGACATCACGTATTTCATAAATTACAATTTATCTGTAATGGAAAAGGCCCTTGAGAACACTAGGCAGTATATCGCTCGCAAGCAAAGGGAGCAAAAGGACGCCATGATGCTGGTCGAGTCCCATCCAGAGCTTAACTTCCGCCAGGCGGAAATACTCAAGGATATGATTAAGCACAAGGGGGAGCCCGCAACAGTTGCTGAAATAATGTCAAAGTTCAATGTGGTCCATCAAACCGCAAGAACTGATTTACAGCTACTTTCTAAGCTTGGATTTCTGAAGATGAGCAAAATTGGGAGAACTTGGTACTTTTTCTATCAAAGTGATGATAACTATAAAAACGAAGAAAAGAACACAAGTAGAGAATAAAGAAAAAGCTTCAGTTAATATTTCACTTGGTAATGGCAATCCCAAGACCGCTAGCTGAGCCGGGTATCAAATCCTCAATGTACTTATTATCTGTTAGCGGTGTTCTGTACCGCAGGGACCCGCCTCGCAGAGCTAACGGGCCTGAACTTGGAGGACATCGACTTCACCGTAAGCAGATACGCATAAAACACGCCAAAATCGACAAGGAAAGGGAAGCTCCCTTATCTGCCGAGTGCGAGGGCGTTTTAAAGCAATACATCGATGCCTTCCACGGCCCGAAGGCAGGCCGAGAACCCCGTTGTTCAAGTCGCAGAGGGGGAACAGACTGTCATGCCATGCCGCAGCCGATGTCATAGCGAAGTGCGGTGCGAGGGCTGAACTACCGCAGAAGATAATCCCTCACGTTCTCCGTCACTCCTTCGCCACGGCAATGGTAGGGAACGGTTGCGACATATGGCACCTGTCCAATATGCTGGGGAATAACGATATCGGGACGACCCAAATCTACCTCCACGTCAACAACGAGAAGCTGAGGGAGCAGTACGACAAGGGAGTGCCCCGTTTGGCGTAAACGATAACCATCATTTCAAACCCCACCTATTCTTTTTTGTGTGGCTATATAACTATTGATAGATGAATCTAAAATTGCAGACCCTGCGATGAGGATGGCAGGATGCTAATTAAATTTTACGAAGGATTGTATATAAAATTATATATAACTCCAATTTGATAAGAAACAGATTGGAGGTAACAATAAAGAAAAAGTTTTTCACTTCAAAGTTGATTATAATTTGAAGGTACATTTGCATTTGACATCGGAGAGGGGAAATTATGAAAGAACAGCACCAGCGAATTGTAAAAGCAGGTTTGTTTTTTGGAATTAGCACGGGCTTATTTTTAGCTTTAATAGTCGGAATATTATTCGAAATAAGTTCTCAAGATGGAATAGACGGACTTTTGTGGGGACTGGGATTGGCTTTGGCCGTAGGACTTGTTTCCGGTGTTCTCTTCGGCCTATGCATGGCATTTTTATCAAAGTACCACACAAAAAAATTTGAACCTTTACGCAGGCAGATGGCAAGGGAGCATAGAATCGTTTTTGAAGGTGAAGCAAACCACTTTATGAACAAAGAGGGCGTTGGCGGCTGGCTTTTTTTAACACCTGAGTTCTTGTTTTTTAAGTCGCATCGATTCAACATTCAAAATCATGAACTGACGATACCCATGAGCCTGATAAAGTCTGCCACTCCCTGCAAGCTTCTTAATTTCGCAACCGGGCTGAAGGTTGAAAAGATAAATGGCACATGGGAAACGTTTGTAGTGAACCACAATAACGAATGGGCTGTAAGGATAAACAATTCGATTGTAAGATAGGGGCATAAAGAAAAATGACTTATGTCCCCAAGGGGCGAAAGGCGAGGTCAATGGGACTGTGGAATAGCGGACGAGCGGGGAGGTAACAAGACATGAAAATGACCCGTGAGAAAAATACATGGATATGGTTTGTAGTGGTGGTCCCAATCAGTTCTGCGAACATGCTGGCAATCATCCTGTTGAATCTGAATGTATTTCAGATGGTCATCACTGCAACGATTTCTATTATTATCATTCTCGCTCTCTTTCGGATATTGGAAAAACACGGTTATCGGTTATCTTACCACTGCGATCAAAAATGACGATAATAGATCCTGACCTGATCACCTATAACTAACCGCTTGGATCAGCAGGTACTTGATTGCCGGGTGCCTGCCACTTTCCGTCATTCGGCTGTGATAGAATGAAAAATCGCAATCAATTAATTATCGTCATTCTAATTGCCATCGTATTCTGTGCCATCATTGCAGTGTACGCTTTAGACAGAGGTTCGGAGGATGACGGTAACAATGTCTCTTTTGTTATAGATGAAGAATGATGTGAGCATCTGTCAGGCAGAGGAGTTCGAACGTGCGGCGATGAGCTCTTATGATGCCCGAGCTGATCTGTTCGTGAAAAAAGTACTTTCCAACGACGATCGCGATGGCGATGGCGTATCCACATTGGACAATTGCCTTAAGGCCTTATATGATAGATGCCCCTCTGGAACTGACTTCCCCGGTTTTGTTCTTTCTTACTTGCAGGAGAATTTCAAATACGTGTCCGATCAAGAGTTGTACTCCTCTTTCGATTGGGCGGCTTACCCTATAGAGACGTTGTCGCTGAAAGAAGGTGACTGTGAGGACTTCGTGATACTGTTCGTTGCTCTTTTGGAACGCGGAGGATATGATTGTGGGATAGCGTTATTCCATGACCATGTTGTGGCCATGGTGGCGGTGGAATGCGATACATCTTCTAGTGTGGATGCTTTCTCGCCAATGTCTGTTGGATATGGAGGATAGACTTATTATGCATTCGAAACCACGGAAAATTGTCCTCCCGGATATACTTTCGAGGAATACTCTTCTGCCGACATCCCCTTCCAAAATACTTATACTTGTGAAATAGCAGACTCGCGGACCTGGGTTCGTCACCATGAAAAACGTGATCGAACCTCTATCTATACCTACGTGGGCAGTCAAGATCAAGATGGCATGCAGGGATAGGTGAAATCGTCCGGTCGAACGAGGTCCTGCGGAGCGGCCGCGGAGGGTCACTCTCGACCCTCTCAGTCACAGCGGGCTTGACCAATGCTAGCTGCAATCCGATAAAAGAAGTGAGGGGGCGGGCGGCTCAGGCCACCCTCCCCCGGCGGAACTTAGGCTCTAGTGGGCTTAGGGATTCAATGGAGCTGTCCGCGCTGTTCTGCTTGGTCGACGGGGGCACCCGAAATCGATGGACGCATTGATCGCCCCGGAAACCACCCACGAGTTGGAGAGATAATGTTTTAGTTTAGTATTTAATGTTTGATATTAGAATAAACTATTATAGTTCTGAATCTAACATATCTCTCAAACATCCATCAGTCAAGCATATATCCGCTGAGCTTTCTGCGCTTATGGGCGGAGTCCATGGTCACGAGGATAGTGCTGATAGGCGGATTCCTGGGTGCTGGCAAGACGACATTGATCAACAAGGCGGCTAAGCAGATGGTCGGCTCGGGCAAGAAGGTCGCCCTCATCGCCAACGACCAGGGCGAGGCCCTGGTGGACACTCAGTTCAGCAGGGGCAACGGATACCAGACCGCCGAGGTGCTGAGGGGCTGCTTCTGCTGCCGCTTCCCCGACCTCATGCAGGGGGCTCGCGGGCTCATAAGCGAGTTCAGGCCGGACATCATAATCGCGGAGCCGGTGGGTTCCTGCACCGACCTGCAGGCCACCGTGGTGGCGCCGCTGCGCTCCCTTTACAAGGACGAGTTCGCCGTCGCTCCCCTGATGGTGCTGGTCGACAGCTCCCGGCTGTCCTCCGACGAGATCGAAGCAAAGTCCATCGGCGGCTACCTGCGGAAGCACCAGATCGAGGAGGCTGAATATGTGGTGCTATCCAAGGCCGACATGATCCCCAAGGCCCGGCTGGAAGAGCTGATCGCGGAGGTGAAGAAGCTCAACCCCGCGGCTAAAGTGATCGGGTACTCCGCCATCACCGGGCAGGGGTTCGACGAGATCCTCGGCATCATCAACTCCAGCCAGATCAGCAACGGATCCCCCGTGGACGTGGACTACGACACCTACGCTGACGCCGAGGCCGAGCTGGGCTGGTACAACGGGTATCTCACCTTCAGCGTGGCGAAAATGGACGCCTATGACCTCGGGACCAAGGTGCTCCGCTACATCGCCGAGCGCTACGATCCCCAGGACATCGCCCACGCCAAGGTGCTCCTCCGCTCCGGGACCAGCACGGTCAAGCTGAGCCTGATCCTCAGCAACCTCACCGTGGACGGGGTCAAGGGCTCCCGGTACGCGGAGGGCGAGGTGGAGCTGTTCGTCAACGGGCGGGTGGTATCCTCGCCGGAGGCGCTGCGGACCAATATCCAGAGCGCGGTCAAGAGGGCCTTGAGCGAGGCGGGGGTCCAGGACTACAGGTTCACCGACGACTGCTTCTCCCCCGGCCGGCCCAACCCGACCTACCGGATGAAAGCGGGAGTATGAGCGCTCCGTCAAACCTCTTCGATCACTTATTACTCCTCAAGAAGAGAGGCCAACACGTCACTTCTGTCTCGGCCCCGCGCCCGCTTCCAGGAGCTCCCTGATCTTGACCAGCTCCTCCAGGGCCCTTTCCGATGCTGGCAGGGCCGCTTTCTCGGCGCGCCCCTCGCCGGACGCGGGGATGTGGTCCAGGACGAAGGTGCGGTAATCATAGTAGTTCTCCAGCCCCTCGATCCTGATCTCCGGGTCGGTGCCCTGTGCCCCGCTGGAGCCGGCGGTCTGGATCTTGAGCGCGCTCAGCCCGAACAGCCTCATGACCGGACCCTGGACGATCTTGATGTGCGTGATCTTGCTGTACGGCACTATGCCGGTGGCCCGGAACATGATCCCCCGCCCCCACTCCATCTCCGTCTCGGTGAAGCGGTACCACAGGTAGCGGTGGGACAGCACCGCCCAGACTGTCGATGGCACCAGGATCACGATGTTGATGGCCAGCGCGATGAGGGCGCCCTCGGCCGAGCCGTAGAGAACAGCGGCCACGAGTATCGCTACCGGCACCACCGCCAGCAGGACCACGCTGAGCAGGTTGTACCGCAACAGCGCCGGCACCGGCCTTATCTTCTCGTTCAATATCACGTTCTGGCTACGTTCGCTCCCCATCTACATCCCCCCATATCGACGCGCATCGCCGGCGAGCGGGATGCCGCCGCACGATGCTGCTCTGGAATGTACGTCATCGAATAATATAGCGATGCCCGCGGACACCATCCCGCTCCGTCATCGGGACTGGCCCGCGGCGGCGGGGATCAGTATCTGAAATCTCGCTCCCTGGGAATGGTCCCCCGGCACGCGGTCCTCCACCCAGACCCTGCCGCCCAGCTCCTCGGCGATCACCTTGACGAGGTACAGGCCCAGCCCGCTGCCCTTGCCGCTGGTCCCGCCCCTCGTTCTTCTCTGGAATATCTTCTCCTTCAGTTCGTCGGGGACCCCCGGCCCATCATCGATTATCGAGATCAGGTGGTGCCTCTCGCCCTCCCCGGCCACGGTGGTGAGCTCGATCCAGATGTGGACGGGCCCGCCGGTATGGACCACCGCGTTCCATAGGATGTTCTGGACCGCGTCCCTCAGAAGCCTCGGCGCGTTCACTATCTTCCCCGGGACCGGCTCGTACTCCACCTCGACGGGCCGCCCGGGGGGCGCCTCCATGTCCTTGATGAGGTCCAGCAGCAGTTCGTTCAGGTCGACCTCCCCTCCCCTCCTGGCCCTGTCCCCCGCCAGGTGAAGCTGCTTGACCGTGCCTATAAGCTCGGTGCTGTCCTCCAGCGCCCCCATGGCCTTGGGCACGCTCGCCTCCATCTTCCCGGCGTCGTCCCCGGCCAGCTGCAGGTAGCCGAGGGCGGCGGCGTTGTAGTTGTTGATGTCGTGGGTGAGCAGGTCAACGTAGAACTCTGCCCGGGCCCTCTCCCAGTTGGCGTCCTTCTCGAGCCCCCTCAGGGTGGCGTTGGAGGCCGTCAGCTCGTCGGTCACGTCCCGCAGGCGCATTTCCAGTTTCTTCCTGCGGACGCCCAGGAACCCGATGGCGCAGATGAGGGCGATGGTCATAGCCCTGTTCGCCAGCGAGAAAGGGCTTTGCAGCTCCGGGGAGGCGATGATGCCTATGGCCGTCAGCACCAGGGCCGCCCCCCACACTGCGTACAGCAGGCGGGGGCTGAGGAACCACAGGCTGATGAGCAGAGGTACGGCGTACAGCATGGGGACCGTCAGCTCCCAGGGCGTGGTGATCTCGGCGAGGAATATGACCAGCATCATCAGTGCGGTGATGGCCACGACCACGTTCTGGTCCGAGAGCGGTCCGGGGGGTTTCGCCCTGTCTCTGAGCATCCATGATATCGAGGGCAGGTACAATCGGTTAATATTGACGCCCCATCAAAGCTCGCACCCTCATCCCTGGGCCGCCGCAGCGCTCTCCGCCTTCGCCGGCTCATCTCCGAGGTCGATCCTCAGCAGCATGCCCAGCCCTACCGCCAGGAACGCCGAGGCCAGCACGAACACCACCATATATCCGAAGTACTGCGCGACGAACCCGCCGATCAGTGCTCCGGCGATGGTGCCGACCCCCTGCATGGCATTGTACATCCCGGAGGACTCGGCGCGGCGCTCCTCCTTGCATATGTTGGACACGATGTGATTCCCTGCCACGGAGATATTGGCCCAGCAGAACCCCACCAGGCCGTGGAGGACGCAGAACGTCAGGAGCAGCAGCTCGTACGGCATGCCGACCATCGTCACCAGGAAGAACATCGGGAACAGCACCCCCCTCCCCGCCACCGCCGCGGCCTGCAGCCTCTTGCTGCCGACCTTGGGGACAAGCCTGCCCGCCCGCGAATAAGCCAGAGCGGACACCAGCGAGGAAGCCATATAGATGAGGAACACGTTCGAGCTGCTCATCCCCGCCTCCTGCTTCAGATAGATGGGCAGAGTGACGTAGAAGCACAGGAACCCCGTGGTCATCACGAAGATGAACGCGTAGTACCTCCGCAGGTTGGCCGGGAAGTTGTCCCGGCGCAGGCTGTGGGTGCCGATCTTGAGCACGTACATTATGCGCTGCGGGAGGTACCTCGCCCTCTCGAAGGTGAACAGGGGCACCTTGCTCAGCGCGCCGCTGAGGGTCCGGCGGTCCACCTTCTCCTCCGGCTCGGGGACCCACTTGTAGGCCAGGAACACGGAGACCAGGGAGAGGCCGGCCGCCAGGAGGAAGAGCGCGCGCATGGGGGTGGCGGGATCACCCTCGGTGAAGGATGTGAGCCAGACCGTGCCCAGGGCCAGGCCGATGAGCCAGCCCACCCCGCTGACCTTGCTGAAGTCGGCCAGCCGCTTGGCCCATTCCTCTTTCTTGTACGATTCCAGTATGAGGACCGTACCCACCGGCACCGACGCCGTCGACAGCATCCCCAGCACGAAGTTGGCCAGAAGGTACTGGGGGACCGAGGTGGAGAACCCCATCATGAGCATGGCCATGGCCATCCCGGCGAAGCCGATGAGGACGAACATGCGCCGCTTCTTGGCCGCGTCCGACAGGTTGCCCCACAGGATGTTCGAGGGGACCGAGGCGGCGGAGGTCACCGCGCTGATGAGGCCGACCTGGGCGATGCTGCCGGACAGCGCCTCGGTGATGAACAATGGGATTAGGGGAGAGGTGCTCCCGCCGGCCATGTTGTTCGGCAGGAACGAGTAGTACCACTTCTCATCGTTCTCTCTGCGCTTTCCCATCCCTGAGCAACTCACTCAAGCATCTGTCGTCGGTTCAAGAATGTTTCCATCTGGACGTCATGGTCCGCTATCCTGTCAGGACGGCCAGGCCGATGAGCGCGAGCACCGCCAGCGATACCAGGACGTAGCGGGGCTCCCGGTCCGAGATGAACACGATGAGGGCGGCCACCACCCTGGTCAGGGGCGTCGCTATGAGGAATATGATCCCCAGGTCCAGCACGGCGATGGGGTTGCCCTCCATGATGCCGGAGGCGATCTCCCCCAAGGTCATATCTACTTCCTGATGCTCCACCGGGGACAGGGCGAAAAGGACGAGCCCGAGGACCAGGGTGGCCACGCTCAGGACCATCCCCGCTTCCAGGACGAGGCGGGTCCACCTGTTCAGCCGGGTATGCCGGTACGCATGCTCGTCCATGTCACACCCCCACGCTTATCCCGGCCGCACGGAGGAACATGAGCAGGGAGACGATGAGCAGCAGGGCCGCGAAGTACTTCCGCAGCGAGGCCACGGCGATGCGTCCGGACACTCTCGTTCCCAGGGTGGCGCCGGCGAAGACCCCCACGGCCACCGTCGCCGCCAGCACCGGGGATATGAGGCCGTTGGCGTAGAAGACGGCCGCGCCGGCGAGCGCCGTCACCCCGATCATGAAGTTGGAGGTGGCGGTCGCCGCTCTCAGGGGCACCCCCATCCACAGGTTCATCGCCGGCACCTTCACCAGCCCGCCCCCCAGGCCCAGCAGGCCGGCCATGTTCCCGGCCAGGAAGCTCGCCCCCAGCCCCCGGCGGAGGTGCCGCACCTCGTAGCAGACCTCCTCCCCGGTTCGCTGGTCGACGTAGCGGCCCGAGAGGCCGGAATAGCAGCAGTCCTGGGCGGGAATGGCGGCCTCAGTCTTCCTGAGCATGGAGTACGCGCTGTATACGAGGATGGCGCCGAAGGCCGCCGCCAGGGCCGCCTGATCGAGGTACACCGCGATGATCGCGCCGACGATGGAGCCGGCGGCGGTGAAGGGCTCCATGACCATGCCCAGGCGGATATTAACCAGCCCGCTGCTCAGGTAGCGGGAGGCCGCGCCGGTGGACGAGGCGATGACCCCGATGAGGCTGGCGCCGATGGCCTCCTTGATGTCGAGCCCGAAAGCGATGGTCAGCACGGGGATGATGACTATGCCCCCTCCTATGCCGAACAGCGCCCCCACCAGGCCGGCCACGATGGCGGCGATGAAGATGCCCAGGGCGATCAGGGGGTCCATGGGGTGGACGAACGGCTGGCCGGTAGATATACTCTCGGAACCGCAAAAAGATAATACCGAGGCAGGCATCATCCCGGCGTGGACGTCATCCTGGTTCGCTACGCCGAGGTCGGGCTGAAGAGCCCCAGTGTACGGCGGTACTTCGAGACCGTTCTGGTCGACAACATGCTATCATCCCTGGCCCACAGCGGGCTGGAGGCCCTGGTGGACTCGGCCCAGGGGCGGATATATGTGACCACCGACCGGATCGACGAGGCCGTCACCGTCCTCAGGAGGGTCTTCGGCGTCGCTTCGGTGTCCCCGGCGCTCATCTCCGGGAGCGAGATGGCGGAGATGCAGGAGGCCGCGGCGAAATACTCCCTCGGCGTGCTGAAGGAGGGGCAGACCTTCGCCGTCAAGGCCCGAAGGGAAGGCAATCACCCCTACAAGAGCATGGACGTGGGTCGCGAGGTCGGCTCGGCCATCTTCCTGGCCAACGAGGACCGCGGGGTGAAGGTGAACCTGTCCCATCCCGACATCACCTTCTATGTGGAGGTCCGGGGGAAGAAGGCGTACATATTCAGCGAGTATATCCCCGGGCCCGGGGGCCTGCCCATGAGAAGCCAGGGCAAGGTGGTGGCGGTAGTGGAGAGCGAGAGGGACGCCCTGGCCGCATGGATGCTGATGAAGAGGGGATGCCGCGTGACCGTGGTCACCTCAAACAGGGACGGCCCGGTAAGGATACTGGAGAAGTGGGCCTCCAAGCTCAAGGTGACCACCGACCGCAGCGTGGAGGACGTGCTTCGGAACAGCAAGGCGTCCGCGGTGGTCTTCGGGTACGGCCTCGGGAACATGGATAAGATTAGGGAGGTCCGCTTCGAGCAGCCTGCCTTCTACCCGCTCATCGGAATGAGCGAGGAAGAGATCGCCGAGCGGATCAAGGGCATTATTGATGGATGAAGCCTGCCTGCGGAGGCCGTCGAGTGGAGGCAGCGCCTTCGCTCTATTCCGCTCAGGCGGGACGCCCCCGGCGGGGGAGAGGCGTTCGCATCTGCATATTTCATCCGTTCCATTCTATATTATTGGACTTGATTCGATTAGTTAGAAAACCATGTCCTCGATGGCCCTCTCGGAGAGATGAGCATGATCCCGCGCCCCCGTGTCCTGACCGCCGCTTTTGCTTTGATGTTGACCTTCCTGTTCCTGGCATCCCCGCTCGGCCCCGCGATGGGCTCGGCTCAGTCTTGGGAGGACGACGGAGGCGTTGCTCTCGAGAGAACGCCGGCAACATGGACGTCCACACGCGCAATGGACATCTCTCTGATGGAATCACTGAGGCAGGCGGTCGGGGAGCGGGACCCTGATAAAGATTATAATGTTATCATAGACGGGCACGGCACCGGCCTGGCCCCGCCGACCGCGGAGGCCTGGGAAGATATGGTCGGGAACGTTATCGTACTGGATGGCCTGGCCGAGACCCTGGGGAGCGCTCCCGCTTCGGTGGACCTCTCGGCCGACCCGTGTTTCCCTCAGGTCGGCAACCAGGGCAACCAGGGCTCCTGTGCGGCCTGGGCTATGGCCTATTACTGCTACGGATATCTAGAGGCCAAGGACAACGGGTGGACCGAGGCCTCCATCGGGAACGCATCGCAGCTCCTCTCGCCGGCATGGGCCTATAATCGGGTCAACGGGGGGACGGACTCTGGTACGGTCATGAGCCAGATCGGGGACGTCATCACGGATTGGGGGATCCCGACCCTTTCGGCCATGCCCTATGATGACACGGACCTCCTGAGCTGGGGCGATGAGGCCGCCTCCCGGGAGGCTCCCCTGCACCGCGCCTATGAGACCGTGATGGTCCCCCTTAACGAGGACACCGTGGATATCTTAAAGGCCCTTCTGGCTTCCGGGACTCCCGTGACCTTCGGACTGGCCGCTGATAATTTCGAAAATTTCGGGGACGACCTCGTGCTGTCCTCGGCGGAGTACGATGCCTCAATGGCCCTAGATCATGCCCAGACCCTTGTCGGCTACGATAGCTCCATCGCCGACGATGGCGATGTAGGAGCGTTCAGGGTGGTCAACTCCTGGGGTTCCTCGTGGGGCGACAACGGATACTACTGGCTCACCTACGAGGCGCTGGAGGAGATCGGGGACGGCATAATGCTCACCTATATTGTCGACCGGGAGGACTATTCCCCGAGCCTTCTGGCAGTATGGCATCTTGACGGCCCCACGGCCAACGACCGCGAGTTCGAGATCGGCATAGGTGGTCAAGCCTCGCCCTTGGGGAAAGTAGCTCCGCTGTTCGTCCCGTCCAACCAAAGCCATTCGCCATTCATGTGCCTGGACATATCGGACCTTGAGGGCCTGTACAACACCGACCCGGCCGAATTCTTCCTGAGCGTCGGTCTTGGGACAGGATATGTGCAGATCTCTTCGTTCCGCGTGGAGAGGTATTCAGCGACCTATGTCCCGGGTTCGCCTTCCCAGGTCTCTCCCCAATCGCCCGACGCGGGCGCCAACGTTCCGGGCACGGTAAGGGCGTTCCTCTATGATTACCCATCCACTTCCCTGGATCAGGCTACCGGCACCTCCCTGACCTTAGGGACCACCGGCGCCGCTGGCTGGTTCCCCTTCAGCGGCGAGTCCTCCGAGGGCGGTACCTCTGCTCAGAGCGGGGACGTCTCCGACGGGGGAATGACGGAGATGACTGTTATCGTCAGCGGTCCGGGGGCCATCTATTTTGACTGGAAGGTGTCGGGGGATAAAGGTACGGATGAGATGACCTTCAAAGTGAACGGGGCGATCGTCGATTCAGCTACTTCTACGGCGTGGCAAAGCAAGAGCATTGCTCTAGAAAGCGGCACCAATGAACTGACGTGGTCGTACGAGCGCAACGGCAACGGCGGCGGCTGCGCATGGGTGGACAATATATACTGGAGCACGGTCCAGGATACCGCCCCGCCGACACTAACCATCGATTCGCCCTCGGACGCCCAGATCCTCAGCTCCGGCAGCGTCACGCTCGATTGGAGCGGCCACTCCCCTGCAGGCATAGATCGCTGCGAGGTCCGTGTGGACGGAGGGGACTGGAGCATCGCAGCCTCGCCGGCACAGCTGGAGCTGGACGACGGGGACCACACCGTAGAGGTCAGGCTGTCGGACAATGCCGGAAGGACCGTGGTGCGCGAGGTCTCGTTCACGATCGACCGCTTCCCTCGGGGCACGATCTGCGGGACCCTCGTTGACCAGCAGGGCCGTCCAGTGGAAGGGGCGACGATCACTCTCAGCGATGGGCAACATGCAATGACCGATCCCAACGGCTCCTTCTCCTTCCAGGCATCTCCGGGCGACTACACTGTCTCGATATCCGCGGCCGGCTTCGATGATCGGACCATGAGCGTGTCATCCATAGGCGGCGAGGTCAGAAGTCTCGGGGCCGTGAGCCTGAGCGCCTCCAGTGACCCTGATGACACGATCTGGACGTACCTGATTATCGGCATCGTCGTAGCGGCATTGCTCGTTATGGCAGTGGTGCTGGTGCGGGCCAGGAGGTGAGCGCTCCAGACCTGGCCCCCAAGGCCCGGGCCCCTCGCCCGTTCCCTGGCATAGTTCAGCGAATCAGGTACGATCGTGGGAGAAATGTAAAAAAGGGAAAGGGGATTTTGGAAGGCGTTTGGGGCTTACTTGCCCTGATGCTTGTGGGCGTTGATGGAGGGGCGGACCTTCTCGGCGCCCTTGCCCTTCCACTTCAGGCCGCGGCCGGCCTTGCCAGCGGCGGTGAGGCCGCGGAAGGCCCTCTTCTTGTGCTGGGGCTCGCAGATCCAGTTGATGGTCTTGTCCGCCTTGATCACGGGGTGGTGCGGGTCTACCATGATGATCTCGTACCACTCGTGCAGGCCGTCCATGCCCACCCAGTAGGAGTTAAGGACCTCCAGGTTGGGGTACTTCTTGGATGCGCGCTCCTCGGCGATCCTCTGCAGGCTCTTGCCGGCGGTGATTTTGTTGATGCCGCGGCGCTTGGCCCTCCTGCCCTTGCGGATCTGCCTCTTTCTCAGGGAGCCCTTGCGGACCCTGCCGCGAACGACGATGAAGCCCTGCTTGGCCTTGTAGCCGAGCTTGCGGGCCCTGTCGAGCCTGGTGGGGTGCTCGATCTTCATGAAGTTCTCGTCCTTGCGCCACTGAATGAGGCGCTCCCACTGCAGCTGCTTTACATAGCTGTCAGAAGGCCTGTCCCAGGCTTCGGCTATAAAATGGTACATGTTCTTGCCCTGGACGGTCTTCTTCTGTTCCTCAGTTTCATCGACCGCGGGCTTCTCGACTTCGTTGGTTGTCATATGTGTCACCTGCCGCCGCAGCGGCGTTTAAGGATTCACCCCTGTAAGGGGGCACATCTCCGACGAGATATGGTCTCTCGTGACTAGGGCTCGACACATCAATCCATATTATATAACTTTTCGTTCAGGCCGAGGCCCGCCGGGCCGGGGACGGCATGGATAAAGCCTCGAAGCCGTCGGCGGTGAAGAGGGCATGGGGCCGGCGCGGGGCGGCCGGGCCGCGGCGTACCTACTCGGAGGACGCCAGGGAGGTCTCGATGAGATCGAGCTCGGCGTCCAGCTCCTCGAAGGCGCCTTCCTTGAAGCATTTGACGGCGCTGAGCTGCCCTTCCAGGTAATACCCGTTCGACTTCAGCTCCCTCAGCGCGGCGGTCCTGCTCTCCAGCACCGCCAGGTCGCACTCGCCCCCCTCCTCTCTCAGGAGGGGGATATGCACTTCGAGGGAGAACAGCCTCTCGCCGTCCTCCGAATGAACGCCCAATATGGCCACGGTGCCGGCAAGGATGACCTGGAGATCGACGTCGCCGGCCCTTTTGACCGCTTCCTTCAATTCCTGCACGTTCAAAATCCGCCGTTCGCCAGTCTGGTCAAGGGAACCGTCCTGGGACCACTCTCCGATGATCTCTACCTTCCCGATCAAATCCGAAACCCACCCGTGGCACGTTATGTTGGGAAGTTAAACGTATCTGTCTAGGGTTTTGAACTTGATAAGGAGACTGTTGAGTCCAGAGCCCCCCGGGCATCACATAAAATCTCGCAGGTCGAGGCTCTTGCTGGTCTTCTTGGCCGACCCTTCCTTCTTCTTCCTCGGCGGCTCCGGCCCGGAGGAGAAGGCGCTGTCGAAAAGGGTCACCTGCTGCGAGCCGGTCATGAGGTCCTTCTCGCCCCAGCCGAACACCTCAGTAGCCCTGGCGGCGGTCTGGGCGATCCTCTCGGCGTAGTACTTGCAGTCCGGCTTGTGCTCGAACGTGCGCCCGCTGATGTACGGCTCCACCTCCTGCGGGGTCTTTCGGGAATCGGTCACGATCCAGGAGACCTTCATCCCCGGGATGAAGTCATAGCCGAGATGCATCATCTTCCTGGCCGCCTGGACGTTGGCCTGGGAATCGGGGTCCTTGTAGGAGTTGAAGGACTTGCAGGTACGCGATATGACCAGCTCCTCGATGGGGGCCTTGCAGTCCATGGCCTTCTGCACGGCGTCGCGGGCCACCTTCACCGCCTCCTCCGGCTTGCCATCAAGGATCTTCTCGAACACCGTCATCAGCACCTCGCTCTGGAGGTCGAAGGCATCGCTCCTCCTGGTCTCGTAGCCGCGGATCAGCAGCTCCTGGTCCGGCCACACTGAGCGGCCTACATAGCGCTTCTTCTTGCCGTGGGAGAACAGCGGTTCCAGTACCTTCTGGAACTCCATCTGGGAGACCTCTCGGGAGAACCGGTCGGCGATCTCCTGCCCGAACTTCACGGTGTCTTCCAGATTCTTATGAGGTGACTCTACAAAAATAGAATCGGTGTCTGAATAAATGACCTTGTGGCCCTCTTCACCTAGCCTGGCGATGAGGGTCTTGACGGTCTCCCTGGCGAACGCGGTGATGGCGCTCCCGATGTTGCGGTCCGTGAAGCGGTAGAACGAGGAGGCGAACACGCCGTACACGGCGTTCATGAGGACCTTGACGGCGTTCTGGAGACCGTCGTAGTAGCGGTACTCGTCGGGGTCCTTCGTTTCCCTCATCATCTTCTTGATGTCGTCCCTCTGCTTCATCAGCTCCCGGAGGATCTTGGGCAGCAGCCCCTCCTTCTGCTCCCTGGAGAGGAAGCGCGCCCCGTTGGGCGCCTCTATCGTTCCGACGTCGCTCAGCGTGGTGAAGCAGATGTTCTTGTTGATGATGAGCGAGGGGTACATCGACTTGAAGTCCAGCACGATGACCCAGTGGTACAGCCCCGGCTCGATGGTGTGAACATACCCGCCCTCGATGGCCTCCTCGTCGTCATCGAAGTTGCCGGTTAGTGGCACGCCCACCGGGCCGAACGGCTCCGGAACGCGGTCGGCCTCCCTGATCAGGATGGAGTCGATGAGGGACGAGTTCCCGGAGGTCTGGACGTCTTCCATGGGCAGCTTGGACACCGCTGCCAGGTCCATGGTCTTGCGCAGCGTGCCCACGTACTCCAGGATGCGGAGGGCGAGCTCGGCGTCCTTCTGGCAGTACCTCATCACCTTGGCGCGGTCGTCCCTCCATTCGTCGTCCATCTTGGACGGCTCCACGTCCAGCTTCTCCTCGCCCAGGCACAGCTTGGCCACGTGGTTGAGCGTTTCCTGCTTTGGGCGCAGCGCGATCTTGGCGGCCCACCACGCATCTACTACCAAACGGCCGTTGCAGCGCCACCCCCGCATCCCTACCTTTCGAGGCTCGCTGAGGTCCCGCCCCCACGCCAGCTTCCCGGCCCTGGACACCTTGCCCCTCTCGAACAGCGTCGGTATGTCGTAATTGTCGATGTTGTACCCGGTGATGACGTCGGGGTCCTCGTCCTGGATGACCTTGGTGAACGCGTCTATGATGTCCTTCTCCTCACCAGTGATCGGTTCTCCCAACCGGAGCTCCCCGCCCTCGCGGATGGCGTAGCATATCGTGAGCACGTTGCCGTCCTTGATGGAGTTCTCGATGTCGAACGACATCACCTTGAGGTCGGGGTTGAACGGCGGCAAGGTGTCGAACCTCGGGGCGTTCTTTCCATCGACAGGGTCGATATCCACTACCAGGTCGGTGAGGTACTCCCCCACCGCCTCCTGGCCGTATATCCGGACGCAGGCGCCCAGGTCGAAGTCGTAGATGAACCGGTGGTGGAACGGGATATCGGCGGCCAGGACGTCGTAGTCCCGCCTCAGCCGGGAGCGAAAATCGGGCACAAGCCAGGGGAATCGCACCACCACTCTCGCGGAAGGCCGCAGTTTTCCCTTGTAGAACACCTTCCTCTCCTCGACCCTGCGGACATCGGGGTCCTTGCGCAGCTGCTCGATGGTCGTGGGGGATGGCTCCACGACATCGAAGTACGGCTCGAAGCCGGTGTACCGAGCGGTAATGGAGCGTCCGTCGTCCAGCGTGCCGTACAGCTCTATGGTGAGCTGGTCGTTATCCACCCTGCGATAGGTGGCCGATAGAAGGCGGACGTCCCATTGGCCCAAAGCATCACTTCCTGGAGACGATCGTGATCACGTCATCGCTTTGCAGAACATAATCGTTGCCGACCGTCCTGTGCGTTCTCACGTTGATCGCCCGGATAAAGTTTTCTCCCAGGTCGGTGTGGACCTTGTACGCCAGCTCTTTTGCCGTGGTCCCTTTCGGCACCAGGAAGGCGTCCGGCAGCACCCGCCCGTCGTGGTCGGTGAGCTTGGCCTCGTCCTCCACCGGGTACACGATGATGAGGTCGAGGAGGTCGAACGCCGCCTTCTCCAGGCATTGCTGCACCCCGGTGCCGCGGAACCGCTTCACGTGGGCCTCCATCATGCCCAGGGCGTTCTTCTGGCCGGCGTTGAGCTTGGACGGGTCCGCTATCTTGAAACTGTCATCGCCCGGAAGGTAGCTGACCAGCTTGGCCTTGGCCGCTTTCTTGAGAGCAAGCTCGGTCTCCGCGCAGGTGGGCACGGCCATGCCGTCCGCGGCCTCCGCGAGGCGCTTCAGCGTGGCGTCGTCGGCCGCGTCGGCCTTGTTCATGGCGATGATCAGGGGCTTGGAGTACTTGCGGATGGCGTGGGAGATGTTGAGCATGACCTCAGGGTCCCAATTCATGGGGTTCTCCGGCGGGTGGACGTCCCGCAGGGCCGCGCTGATCTGGGCCTCGGTGACGCCCAGTCCCGTCAATCGATCGTGGATGACCGGCTCCATGGACTGGTTGGTTAGGTGCGCCTGCCTCGCCGCCTTCTCCCAGCCCTTGTCCAGGATGCCTCTGATCCAGAACGCTATCTCCCGTTCCAGGAACTTGACGTCCTCCACCGGGTCGTGCGAGCCGGGAGGCACGGAGTTGCCCTCGAGGTCCGTCGCTCCTGAAGCGTCGACCACGTGGATGAGCACGCTGGCCTGCCGTAGATCGTCCAGGAACTGATTGCCCAGGCCGCGCCCCTGCCAGGCGTCGGGGACCAGCCCCGCCACGTCCAGCAGTTCGACCGGCACCAGCCTGGTGCCGTTCTCGCACCCCGCGTTGCGGGGCACGCACTGGGTATCGAAGTCGACATGCGGGCACTTGCCGCGGACGAACGCGACGCCCTTGTTCGCCTTGATGGTGGTGAAGGGGTAGGCGGCGATCTCGGCGCTGGCCATGGTGGCGGCGCTGAAGAATGTGGACTTGCCCACATTGGGCTTTCCAACTATACCGATCTGCATGTTCTCGCCGATGGTATGGCTGGAGAATAGAAATATTATCGCTTGCCTGTGCCGTACGAGCGCCCGCATTATGAATGGGGAACTGGAGGCGCGGGCCTCATCCTATCGGGCAGGCCACGCGCTTCCAGGGGCCGCGGGAGACCTCCTGCAGCGTTCTCAGCTCCTCCACCAGGGACGCGTACCCGCTCCGGTCCTCCCATTCCGGGCTGTGCTCGAGCCTCAGCTTGGACCCGTCCCGCCGGTAGGCGTGGAGGATCCCGTTCTCGCTCCTTAGCTCGGGCATGAACTCGGGGCTGAGGCCCTTGTCCACGGCGTAGCTGAACGCCCTGCGGAACATCCCCAGGCTGGGGTCAGGGCTCCTGCCGTCCCAGCTCCCGCTCCGCGCGCTCGTCCCCTCCGGAAATACTTCCCCGCATCCAGCTGCCTTCACGTCCGCGTAGCCGCTTGTCATGTGATCGCTCCTGGCCTTCCGTCGTAGGACCACATGTTCGGATGGTCTTGAACCTGCCCTAAGGACAAAATATAGAGATAGTCCAGAACATATCGGTACGAAAGAATATGTTCTGTAAGGAGCCTCCTTCTCATTGGCCCGCCACCTTGCCTCGGGCCTGCATGGAGCAAGGAGCCCCCGGGGGCAGCTCCAGAAGCTCGTCGAGCAGTGCGGCGTAGCCGGTCTCGACCTCCCAGAACAGGGAATGGTCCAGTCTCAGCACGTGGCCGTTACTGCCGAACGCGTGCACCGTACCACGGATGATCCTGAAGCGGGGGATGAGGTCGGGGGGAAGTCCCCTCTGCCGGGCCAGCTCTACCGCTTCCTCGATGAGCTTCCGGTTCACGTCCAGGGGGACCGGCATGGTCCTGCCGCTGATACTGGGCGGGTCGAACAGCGCGCCCGTTTCCATATCCTCAAGGAAGTCGCTGTCCAGAGGTAGGTGCAGATCGAAGAACCGCTCCTCCAGGGGCGGAACTCTTATCCGCTCCCGGGCGAATCGGGGAGCCCGCGGCCTTTCCCGCATCGTCCCCGCAGACCTATACATTCCCGGCATAGTGAACCCGCCATTTCTCCCATCCGTCACATAATCCGGGTGCAGGTTCTTAGAGCTGGCCTAATTACAACCGGTACGGAACATGCGGGACAATATTGTCAGTACAGGCATTGGCCTCTCCTGTGGTCTGCCCCGTACCGGCCGGGTCACTTTTTCCGCACATCGTGCACGGCGTCGGCCAGCTCTCCGATCTGCTGCGGGGCCAGGGCCTCCACTCTCAGGTCGACGTAAGGGAGCGAGGCCTTCTGCTCCGCATCGACCATCCCGATCATCTTGAGGATGGTGCCTATCTTTTTGCGCCGGTGCTGGAACAGCGAGTCCACCAGGCTGAGGAACAGCTTCTCGCTCTTCACCGCGAACGGGGCCGGACGCGGCACGATCTCGACCACCGCGGAGTCGACCTTAGGAGCTGGCCAGAAGCGGGACGCGGGCACGCGCTCGAGGATGCGGCAGTCCGCCCGGTAGAACACGTTCACGGTGAGGCGGGAATAGTCGTCGGTACCCGGCCTGGCCACCATGCGGTCGGCGAACTCCTTCTGGAGCATTACCACGGCTTTGTCGAACCTGTAGTCGAGGAGCTTGAAGATGATCGGCGAGGAGATGGAGTAGGGGAGGTTGGAGACCATCTGGTCGAACGGAGGGAAGTCGACCTCCAGCGCATCGGCCTCCACCAGCTCGACGTTCTCCGGAAGCGTGCCTCTGAGGTACTCGGCCAGCTTGCGGTCGGCCTCTATGGCCACGACCTTTTTCGCCTTGGAGGCGAGGCGATGTGTCAGGACCCCCAATCCCGGGCCGACCTCCAGGACGATGTCGTCCTTGCCGATCCCGGCGAACTCCACCTGCCGGTCGGCCACGCGGTCATCGGTGAGGAAGTTCTGCCCCTTGCCCTTGGTGGGCGTCACGCCCAGCTTCGCCAGCGTCTCCACGATCTCGGAGGGGTTCATTCTCAGCCTCGACCACACCGGTTGGACGGAGATATTATTATCGGTTTCTTTTGGAGAAGGTTAATGAGATGAAATCGACAATTCTTTATATGGTTTTGTCGATTACATCTCGATGCGTTCGTTCACCAGCAATGAGCTGCGAGTCTTTCGTTCAATCTGCCAAGGTGACGATACTGTAAAGAAGATCAGCAAATCGACCGGCCTGTCATTGAAGCCCGTCTATAATCTCCTGGGTGAGTTGGCGGACAAGGGCATCGTTAACATCACGGCAGGCAAGCCCCGAAGGTTCAAACCTGGGGGCGATTTACATGCTTCTGCGCTGAGGCGGTTCCTGATCGAGGATGAACATCCGATCGATTCCATCGTCGGTTCAAAATTTCTCATTCTTCTTTCCATCACTCATCATGGCAAGACTGAAAAGAAGATAGCAGAGGAGACTGGGCTCAAGCCATCTTCCGTCCGTCGGCTGATACTTCAGCTGCAATATTATGGCCTGGTCGACAAACATGGAAATGAGACATTGCTCTCCCCGTCGGCTAGGTCAATGAATGCCCTGTTGAGTGATTTCTCGGCAGGTTACGCCTCCATGATGGTGCGGCAAAAATCCAAAGACGGCATATTGCTCTGGGATGATGGCCTGCATTTCCTCTTCTCTGCGACAGAGCTCAACGATCCCTCTGGAGTGATGGTGACAGGCATCTCGGCTATGGCAGCGTATGGGATCGATTTCTTCACGCCGAAAGAATACTACTATTTTACATATGGAGCTAAAAATGGAGCTAAAAAGTTGGATGCAGTAGACATCGCGTTGCACGCGATGTTGGTCGATCCGACCAGCCCTCGTGCCATTGGTGATGCGATGTTGCTCTTGAAGAAAAAAGGCATAAAGAAGGAATTGCTGCTCCGCGAAGCCGAGTGTGTAGGCCTGAAGAAAAGAGCCCTGCAGATCGTTGATTTTTTCGAGGGCAAAGATATCGACGACCCCACATTTCCCAGTCAGGCTGACGTTGAATCACTGTTCATGCAGTATGGGGTGGCATGATGGTCCCTCCGCTCTCGAGAGGGCTCACGTCCTGGAACTGTTCAGGAAGGCGGGAAGGCTATGCTCCACCAACTTATCAGTGTATATGATCGGAGGCGGTGCGATGCCATCAGGAACGAAAAGCGCACCACAAAGGACGTAGACCTGATTCTCCCGAGCCAGTCTCAAGCTGCTGAGATCACTTTAGCCTTCAGCAGCCTAGGCATGAATGTGAACCTACGCCCGGTTCCTGAAGTTAAAATCACTCAAAAGGAGACCGTCGTCAGCAATGCTGACATATTCGTCGGCAAAATATGTAATGGGCTCCGATTCTCGGACGGGATGAGAGACCGAGCGGAGCTTTTTGAGAAAATGGGCAATATCGATCTCTACCTTCTCTCCAGGGAGGACATATTTTTGCTGAAAAGCGTGACCGATCGCTCAAGGGACATAGATGAGATGGCGATCCTCTACCGGAAGGGCTTAAAAAAGACCATACTGTTCGAAGAATGTGCGAACCAGAATCTGCTGGATGATCCGCCGTATGCTCGCATCTGGGAAGGGTTCTTACTCGAAAGGATGAAGGAATTGACGGAGCGGTACGGCTTCAGAGTACCATGGATCCAAGAATTGGAAGATATCGCGGAGATGAAGGTCGGAGCGGCCATCGTTTTAAACAAGGTTCGTGACAGCACTGCATATATAGGTGCGATTGAACAAGGGACTGGTATCTCTGAAGATGAGCTAGAGAGATATGTCGCTCATTTGGAAGGGGAAGGCCTGATCTCTGTCGACAGAGGCAGACATCCTCACGTGCTTTCCCTTATGCCGAGCAAAAGGAAAAATCTCACGCCATGTGGAAAATGAACGAATCTCGTTCTGTCCCTGAGTTCTATATCATCTCGACACGAAGATGCGGTACTTCTGCGTGGGGTCGGAGAACTCGTCCTCGATCCTCTTGGCAATGAGCTTGTCGGGGTGCTTCAGAGCGGGGACCCTCTTGGTGATGTCCTCGTAGCTGGTGAACGCCCCTTTCTTCCGCTCCTCGATGATGGCCCACATGGTCTTCTTCCCCAGCCCGGGGATGAGCTCGAGCATGTGGAAGCGGGTGGTGATGGCCTGGGCCTCGTTGAAGAACTTGACGAAGCGGGCCTCCTGCGACCTCACAATGTCCTGTACGATGAACGGCAGTTCGGCCTGGGCGGCGGCGGTCAGCTCCTCGTACCCGACGCGCCTCTTGACATGTATGATCTTGTCGCGGAGGTTGGGCTCCTTGCCGATATAGACCTTGTCCCCGATGGTGATGATGGCGTCCTGCTTGGGGATGAGCTCGAAAAGCTTGAACTCGCTCTCCCCGATAGCATACGCTAGCGGCTCTCTCTTGAAGCTTTTGTCCGTCGAGAGTCCCTGGGGCAAATAATCTAATATCAGCGCGTAGTCCTCCATGTCAATCCCGTCAAGTGGTTTTATTGGTTCTTCACTGATACTTCTGCACGGTAGATAGTATCTGCTCGATATACTTCTTCTCCAATACCATTCTTTCCTTGGAGAAGAGCACCCGAACATCGTCGGCATGGGTCGGCATGAGGTCCACGATCTTCACCGAGAGGGCCTCGGAGATGAACCCTAGCTTCTGCAGCTCGGCCTGGAGCTTCCGCGCATCCTCCAGGCTCAGTCTGGCGACCTTCTGGGCATGGTCCTGGGCCAGCCTCTGGTCGGGGCTGAGCTCCCTGCTCTCACCGGCCTCGTCCAGGATATGCTTTACCTCGGACAGGCTCACGTAGCGCTCCTCGGGCATGGCGCTTGCCTCACTGTGCCTTTATAAGGTGCTCGGGGCGGGCGACAACGGTCTTCAGCTTGTTCCCGTCCTTCAGCTCCACCACGAAGGCGCGGCCCTGCTGGCCAGTAACGACGCCCGTCTTCCCCTGGAAACGCATGTGGGGCGTTCCATAGTGCACCGAAGGGTCGATAACGACGCTGACCTTCTGTCCCACGTCGAAGTTCCTGAACTCGTGAGTAATGGGGGTCATCCCCTTGGTGCGGGGGGTCTTGCTAAATATTTGCCTGGTCTTGCGCCTGAGGCCTCTGGAAGCTTTTACCATGTTTCATCCCTCGTTAGCGTTATCGATTATTTGTACGACGTCAAGGGCCGTCACTTCGCAGGCCACGCCGATCTCCCCGGAGAGGCTGGGTTTGGTTCTGCCGTCGTCCCCGCTCACGAACTCCTTGACATATGTCCCGGACTCCGTGCGAAGCTGCAGGACGAGGCGCTCATCGCTGAACTCCAATAGCTGGAGGTCGTGGATGCCCCGCTCTCTGGCAAGGTCGGCCCGCCGATGGGCGACCCTCGTTGGCGTCTGCTGAATGATACGCGCTTGCCTTAACGACTGGACTACCTCATTAACTTTGTCCTTATTAACTTTACCCCGGGTCCGGATCTCCGCCACATACACCTTGTCGGGGGTGGCGGCCTTGATCTGGCGCACCTCTTCCCGGGTCGATTTGCGAAGCCCTGAGAAGTCGGCGAGCCCCCTCCCCGACTCGTTCGCTAGCTCCTCGATCCTCCGCAGGTCTAGCGCGCGCTTCTTCGGCTCGGAGATCTCGATCACGAAGGGGCGGCCGGTGCCGAGCATGCGGGCGTCGATGTCCTCCCGCCCCATGCCGTGGAAGAAGTGGTCAGCGCCCTCGGCCTCCCGCCTCATGACGTCGCCGAGTATCTCCTGCACGCTCACCTGGTACATCTTGCCGGTGTCGCCGCAGCGCTTGCACCCCTTGCCCTGGCACATCCGGCAGGGCCATCTGGTCTGAGGTATCTCCCTCGAATACTTGCGGTAGCGGCCGTAGAAGAAGATGGGAGCGATGTCCAGATCCACGTGCCCGAAGCGGGTGTCGATCAGGGCCACCACGTCGGGGCTCTTGAACTCCACCTCCTTCTGCACCGCTGCCTCCACGATCTTCCCGATCTCCCGGTTCAGCTCAGCCTTGATCGGTTCGGCCTTGTCGCCCCCCACCTCAGCCCACAGCTGCTCCTCGCGGTCCTGCACCGCCGGGTCGACCTTGGTGCCGATGAGGAAAGTATCGTACTCCACGGCCCCCAGCTTCTCGATGGCTGCCTCGGCGAACCGGGGCAGGCTGTCGAACATGTCATCGCACAGCCAGCACATCTCGTGTTCTGGCGCCCCCTCGCTCCTGGCGGAGCGCTCCAGCGTCACGGCCACTCTCATGCTCCGTCCGCGTTCCTGGTTCGTGGTCCCGGTCTCGATGTGCGCGAAAAGACGGCCCAGGCAATGGTCGCACAGGTCATGCGCCTTCAAAGCCTCGTCCGCGCGGGCGACGATATTGTTCATCGGTTCACCATGCGGACCGGGGGATGCCCCGGTCCGTGTGCGGCCTATGGTCAAGAGGTATTTGTCACTTGCTCCCCTGGCGGTACATGCGGCCCCGCAAGCGCTGGTGCCTCGGGCCAGGAGTCTGTCACAGTTCACCCGCCATGAACCGAGGAATGGCGCGGACGGTGGCGGGTGCTCTTCGTTCGCTCTAAAAATGGCCTCAGCCAGTATCGTACCGCTCGCTTACCCCATCACCATGTATGCGACGTTAAGGACGAACACTGTCAGCAGTGGGATGATCGCCAGGTCCATCGCCTTCTCCACCTTGGGGGAATGCAGGACCGATGAGGATATGAGTTCTTTGGAGGAGAGCAGCAGGATGAGTGAGAGAGATACCAACGCGCCTCCTGTACCCAGTCCAATGTCGCATTCCATTGCTATGGTGCTGGTGGCAGCGAAGGTCGTGAACAGAGAGATCATTAGGGGTCGCGCTCGGTTCTATTCTTTCATCCGATTTTAATATTATCTTCATGAAATTAAAAATGATAATAGCATAAAAATCTATTTATATAGATTGACGCCGAGGCCCGGTGCGCGCAACATCTGGCGACTTATCATTTCTGGAACGGTCCCGTTCTTCGCGGACTGAATGCCTGGCCATCCACGGCCTGCATCGGACCCGCTCGCTCTCACCATGTTGCCGCCTCATCGCCGGAAGGCTGCGCAGCGATGCTCTCCCGGCTTGGCCTCACCGGGCGGCTCAAGGCATGTGCGCAGCTCAATGACCCACAGTGCCCTGAGGTCCAATTAATGTTAATAAAACAAAGATTGTTAACATCATAATATTAATAGTTACAATGATATCTAATAATGTTTATCCGTTCTAATCGGCAATTATATGACATCGAAGAAACAGATGATCTTCGCAGTAGCGATCGTGGCCATTTTGGTCACGGCGGGCGCCGCGGCCTTGCTCCTCTCGACCGGAGGCAAGGGCGATTCGGACAAAGTGAACGTGGTAGCCAGCTTCTACCCCTTGGCCTACATGGCCAAGACCATAGGCGGAGACAAGGTATCTGTCTCTACGCTGATTCCCGAGAACACCGAGGTGCATTCATGGTCACCCTCGGCGGCGGACATACTGGCCGCTGACAAAGCCGACCTTTTCATATACAACGGGGCGAGCCTTGACATGTGGGTGGAGAACCAGCTCCTGCCGGCCATCGATACCAGCGACACGACCGTGGTAAAGACCACCGCGGGCATGGTCCTGCACGAGGGCTCCGGCGAGGATGCCGTGGAGGATACGCGTTTCTTCGTGTTCGACAACGACAAGCAGCAGCTCCTGGTCTACGACTCCCACGATGGGGCCATGGTGCTGTCCCAGACCTTCCCCTTCGGGTTGAACATGACGGCGACCTATTCGGGTTATTTCGACCCGGCCATCGAGGCCACCAACTCCGCGGGGTACAAGCTGCTGTTCATACCGAACCTCAATAACGTCACCGTTCTGAACACCGGCCTCCATGGGGATCATTTCCACGATGCGGAGGTGGTCACAGTGATAGACGTGGGCAAGCCCCTGCACGCTCACGTGTCCGAGGACGGGCAGTACGTGGCCTTCGCCCTGGACAACGACAACGGGGTTCTGATAATACCCGTCAACGCGCCCGCAGAATACAAGGTCGTCCTGGACCCCGCCGGTTCATCCTCTACCAACCACGCCACCGTGGTCTTCGACGATGACAACCTGGTATATTATGCGGACATGAGGGAGACCGGGAACAATCCCGAGAACCTCATGATCGTAGATGCGGAAACCGGGGAGATCGTGCTTTCCGGCGGGTACGCCGGGAACGCCCCCCATGGGGGACAGTACTCCTCGGTGACCGGCAAGGTGTACCTGGACTGCGCCGACGGCCTGGCCGTAGTGGGTCCCGACGGGTACGAGAAGACCATCCCGTATGGGCATGATGGGGGCCGCCTCTCCCGGTCCTGGATCAGCGAGAACGGGACCTGGGTCATATCCTATGTGGGAGATACCGGCCGGGGGCTGGCCTATGCCTCCATCGTCGCCTATGACATTGTCAACGAGTCCCTGGTCGCGGAGATAGATGTAGAAGTACAGCAGAAGGCCAACCACGGCTGGCCCGCCTCAATCCTGCTGGAGGACGGCCGCACTGTGGCCATCTCAGACCCCGCGACCGGCAAGGTGCTGCTGATCGACGTAGCCACCGGTACTGTTGATGAGATCGACCTCGAGGCGGAAGCGCCTCTGATGATGAGGCTGGTCCAGGATGTCGACAGCCACAATCTGTGGGTGGTGACCGGTGACAACATGATGTACCTTATCGACCCGGAGCACGGGCACGTCGAGCTGGAGATGGAGGTCCCCGAACCCGAACTGGGCAGGAACATCGTGATGTCGGCCGTTTCCCCTACCGAAGGGGAAGGCCACTCTCATGACCATGACCATGACCATGAGGGGGTGTACGATCCCCACACCTGGATAAGTCCGTTCAACGCCCGGCAGCAAGCCAAGGCGATCTACGACGCCCTAGTGGCCGAGGACCCCGACAACGCTGATTACTACGCCGAGAGGTGGGAGGAGCTGGACCAGAAGCTCGCCGACCTTGACGAGAGGTACCAGAATGAGCTGGCGGAGACCTCGGCGGACGTGATCTTCGTCACCCACGAGGCCTATGGATATCTGGCGGACCGGTACGGCTTCGAGCAGGAGGGCGCCATAGGGATCTCTGCCGACGAGCAGCCCAGCGCTTCGGCCCTGGCCCATCTTGTCGAGGAGATGATGGAGCACGGGATCTACGTCGTCTACCTTGACCCCGTATACACGGACAGCTACGCCAACACCCTGAAGAACAACGTGGAAAGCCTGTCCGGACACAGCGTGCAGGTCCTGAAGCTCTACCTCATGACCGGTACCGTGGACGGCCTGGACTGCCTGGGGCAGATGGAGGCGAACCTGGAGAGCCTTAAAACGGGGCTAGGGGCGAGCGGATAAGCGCTATGCCCGAAGAGGGACGGTAGGCGGCCGTCCCACCAAGAAACCCTGGTCCGGGAGATCCTCGTGGTCGAGGGCCTCACCGGGCCCAACGGGGGAGTGGAGTCTAATATAACTAACCATGATGATAACGGTACATTATTAAAAATGTTAATTTATCATAGTTTATGTTAATAGTTATCTTAATAAAATCTAACATCATGCCCATAAAAAGGTTAGGTTATGGCCTCGAAAAAACACACATTGGCAATGGCCAGTATCGCGATCATATTACTGTTGTCCACGATCATAGGGCCCGTTCCCCTGGCCGGCACGGTGTCAGGCGCTGTGAGCGGCGACTACACTTACCAGCTGATCAACGGCGACACTGAGGTGGAGATTACCAAGTACAGCGGTACTGGTGAAGCTGTAATACCTGAGACGATTGAAGGGAAGAATGTCACCAGCATAGGGTATAGGGCGTTCTATCAGAACACCTTCGTGACCTCCATCATCATACCGAACAACGTCACCACCATCGGCGACCAGGCTTTCCGCGGTTGCACCGCCCTGGTCTCCGTGACCCTGCCGAACAACATTACCAGTATCGCCACCTATATGTTCTACGGGTGCTCCGTTTTGAGCTCGGTGACCATCGGCAACAAAGTTAGCACCATCGGCAACTATGCGTTCTTTGGCTGCACCGCCCTGACCTCCGTTACCATACCCAACAGCGTCACCAGCATCGACAACTATGCCTTCGCCGCTTGCTCCGCCCTGACCTCGGTGGTCATACCTGAGAGCGTAACCAGCATTGGCATCGGTCCGTTCCAGAGCTGTTCCGCCCTGACTGGGATCAACGTCGATGAGAGCAACGAGGATTACGCCAGCATCGACGGTGTTCTGTACAACAAGACCATACAACTGCTTGTTCAGTTTCCCGGAGGCAAGAGCGGTGACTTCACCATACCCAGCAGTGTTACTGCCATAAACGATCGTGCGTTCTCCTTATGCAAATCCCTGACCTCGGTGGCAATACCAGGTAGCGTTGTTACTATCGGAAGCTATGCCTTCAACAATTGCCAAAATTTGAAAGAGGTTACCATATCTAACGGTGTCAACACCATCGGCCTGCAAGCGTTCTTTGGCTGCTCCGCCCTGACCTCCGTTACCATACCCGGCAGCGTTACCAGTATCGGTCAGCAGGCGTTCGGCTCTTGCGCCGCCCTGAAATCGGTGATCATCGAAGACGGCGTTACCACTACCATCGGCCTGCAAGCGTTCTTTGGCTGCTCCGCCCTGACCTCCGTTACCATACCCAACAGCGTCACCAGCATCGGCAACAGTGCGTTCCAGAACTGTGTCGCCCTGACCTCCGTTACCATACCCAACAGCGTCACCAGCATCGGCAGCAGTGCCTTCTCCGGCTGCACCGACATGGTCACAGTGATCATAGAGGACGGCGTAACCGCCACCATCGGCAACTATGCCTTCTCTGGCTCCAAGGCCCTGACCACATTGACCATACCCGGCAGTGTCACCACCATAGGCAATGGTGCCTTCTCCGGCAGCTCCAACCTGAAATCAGTGGTCATCGAAGACGGCGTCACCGCCATCGGAGGCAATATGTTCCAGGGCTGCGTCAACCTGACCTCCGTTACCATACCCGGCAGCGTTACCAGTATCGGCAACAGTGCGTTCCAGAACTGTGTCGCCCTGACCTCCGTTACCATGCCCGGCAGTGTAACCACCATCGGAAACTATGCCTTCAGGTATTGCGCCCTGACCTCCGTTACCATACCCGGCAGCGTTACCAGTATCGGTCAGCAGGCGTTCGGCTCTTGCGCCGCCCTGACTGCGATCAATGTCGACGAGAGCAACGAGAACTATGCCAGCGTCAATGGCATACTGTACAGCAAGGACCTTAAAACATTAATACAGTGCCCGGCGGGCAAGAGCGGCGAGCTCATCGTATCCGACAGCGTCACCACCATCGACTACGGGGCCTTTTCTGCTTGCGCCGCCCTGACATCCGTGACCATCGGCAGCAACGTTACTGCCATCGGCAACGTTGCATTTTCTTCCTGTACCGACCTGACCTTAGTGGTTATCGGCAGCAACGTTACCGCCATCGGCAACAGTGCGTTCTACGGCTGCGTCAACCTGACCACAATGGTATTCCACGGCAACGCGCCCTCGGTCGGAAGCAGTTGGACAACAGGTGCCGACAACTTGGTGATATACTACCACAAAGGCGCGACCGGCTTCATCACTCCGATATGGAGCGATAACTACTGCTACCCCCTGAGCTATATCAACGGGACCGTGCTAGACGCTGATGGCATTGCGATCAGCGGCGCCACCGTGACGCTACCGGACGGGGTGTCCGTTCTCAGCGGACCAGACGGCAACTACACCATCGACGGCGTCCTTCCTGGTACGTACAACATCACCATCGAGAAGGAGGGGTACGTTAGCATCATTCATGAAGTTGAGGTGGAACAGGCTGAAGATGCGGTGGTGGAGCCGCTGAGCATGTCCCTGGTCCCCGCCGATCCAGATCCCATCGACCCTGACCCCAGCGATCCCGACCCCCAGACGAACCCCAAGAATGACGATGGGCTGGACATCACGCTCATCGCCGGAGCCGTGGCGGCGATCGCCGCGGTAATTGTGGCGGCGGTGCTGTTGGTGCGCAGGAGGTCTGGACCGTGATCTCGAAAAACCAGAAGATTTTCGCGATTGGCATAGTGGCTATATTGGCAATGTCAGGCATCGCGGCCCTCGTCCTTTCACCCGGAGGCGTTTCACCGGGGGACGAGAACGATGCGGACAAGCTGAAAGTAGTGACCGCGTTCTATCCCTTGAGGTACATGGTCGAGACCATCGGAGGGGACAAGGTCGAGGTCAGCTCACTGCTCCCCGATGGCACCGAGGGGCACGACTGGTCCCCGACGACCAGTGACATACTGAAGGCCGGCAAAGCGGACCTGTTCATATATAACGGCGCGGGCATGGACGATCCGTGGGTGGAGAACCAGGTCCTCCCGGCCATCGATACCGACAAGGTCACCGTGGTGAAGTCCGCCGAGGCGGTGGCCCTTTCCGAGAGCACCGTCAAGGGCACCAGGTTCTTCGTGTTCGACAACGACAACGACCAAACGCTGGTGTATGATTCATCCGACGCGAAGGTGGCCCTGGGCACGACCTTCGAATTCGATCTGGATGTCTTCGCGGCCTATTCGGGCTACTACGACCGGGCCGTCGAGGCCCTCAACTCCGCGCACTACAACCTGCTGTTCATACCGGGAGCCGACAGCGTCACCGTGATGAACACGGGCGCTCACGGGGACCATTATCACGCGCCCTCTATATCCGCGACCATCCCCGCTGGCAAGCCCATGCATGCCGCCGTATCGATCGACAATAAGTATGTGGCCTTCGCGCTGGACGGTGAAAACGCTGTCCTGGTGATCGATGTCAACGCGCCCGCCAGCTACTACAAGGTTGCGGACACCGCCGGCTCCTCCACCACCAACCACGCTACCGTGGTCTTCGACCAGAACAGCCTGGTGTACTACGCGGACATGAGCGAGATCGGGGACAACCAGAAGAACCTCATGATAATCAACGCGAAGACCGGCAGCAAGGTCCTTTCCGGCGGCTATGCCGGCAACGCTCCCGAAGGAGGCGTATATTCCTCCGCTACCGGGAAGGTCTACTTTACCTGCGCCGACGGCCTGTCCGTGGTGACCTCGAGCGGGTACATGAAGACCATACCATACGCGCATGAGGGGGACCGCCTCTCCAGGTCTTGGATAAGCGATAACGGGACCTGGCTGATATCCTACGTCGGAAGCGCCTCTCAAGGCCTCGCCTACTCCTCCATCGTCGTGTACGACCTCGTCAATGAGACCCTGGTCGCCGAGATGCCGGTAGCAGTGGCGCAGACGGCCTCCCACGGTTGGCCCGCCTCCATGCTGCTGGATGACAGCCGCACCGTGGTCATCACCGATCCTGCGACCGGCAAGGTCATCTTGGTAGACGTCGTCGACGGCGCGGTCAGGGAGGTCGACCTCGAGGTCGAGGAACCCGTTTCCATGAGGCCGGTCGAGGACCTCAACCGCCACAACCTGTGGGTGGCGACCGGCGAGGGCAAGTTGTACCTGATAGATGTGAATGCCCTCAGGGTTGAGACGAGCATGGAAATGGAGTCCTCGCTCGGCAGGAACATCGTGCTGTCGATCACCTCCCTCGTCGCCGAGCAAGGCTCGAACGAACCCATGTACGATCCCCACACCTGGATCAGCCCCCACAACGCCCGGCAGCAGGCCTTGACGATCCTCAACGCCCTGGTGGCGGAGGACCCCGACAACGAGGACTACTACACCGAGAGGTGGGAGGAGTTTGACGAGAAGCTCGAGGACCTGGACCTGCGGTACAAGGCGGAACTGGAAGGAAAAACCGTGGACATGGTATTCGTCACCCATGAGGCCTACGGGTACCTGGCGGACCGGTACGGGTTCAATCAGAAAGGCATCATAGGAATATACGCGGAGGAGCAACCGAGCGTATCAACCTTGAAGGCCCTCGTCGCCAGCATGATCGAGCATGAGGTCTACGTAGTCTATTACGACCCCACGTGGACCGACAAGTGGGCGAAGACCATGAAGAGCAGCGTGGAAAGCCTGTCCGGCCACAGCGTCCAGATGCTGAAGCTGTACCTTCTGGTCGGCGACGTGGACGGACTAGACTTCCTGGAGCAGATGGAGGCGAACCTGGACAGTCTGAAGATAGGTCTGGGGGCGAGCGGATGAGCACGCATGAAGGGAGGGCGGCAACATGACCGCCATACCAGGAGTGGGGCCCGGAGCGGTCCTCGAGATCGAAGACCTGACCGTGGTCCGGGGAGGCGCGAAAGTGATCGATGAAGCTGACCTCTTGATAGAGAGGGGCGACTACGTCGGCCTGGTGGGGCCCAACGGAGGGGGCAAGACCACTCTCATCCGCGCAATACTGGGCTATCTGCCGAAGGAGGACGGGAGCATCCGCCTCTTCGGCAAGGACATCGAAGGGTTCGATGAGTGGCACCGGGTGGCCTACGTGCCCCAGGACGCCATCAACTTCGACCAGCAGTTCCCCCTGAGCGTCAGGGAGCTGGTCTCGCTGGGCCGGGTGCGCAGGTCCAACCTGTTCCGCCGGCTCAACAGGGACGACTGGGAGAAGGTCGACGAGGCCCTGGAGTTCATGGGCATCGCGGACCTGTCAGAAAGGAGGATCGGGCAGCTGTCCGGGGGGCAGAAGCAGCGGGCCTTCGTGGCCAAGGCCCTGGTCCTCGATCCGGAGCTCCTGATGCTCGACGAGCCGCTGTCCGGCATGGACGCGGGGACCCAGGAGAAGTTCTATGGGAAGCTGAGCGAGCTGAACCGGGAGAAGGGGACCACCATCATGGTGGTCTCTCATGACCTCACCGCGGTGTTCGACAGGATGACCCGGGTGGTCTGCGTCAACCGCCGCGTGCACGAGTCGGGTGTGGGGTCCGGGGAGGAGACCCTCCGCAAAGCCTATGGGGACCATTTCCGCTTCGTTTACCATCGCCCGGAGAGCGAGGAGGGGAGCACCGATGGCGTCTGAAGCGCTCCTCGGCGACCTCCAGATCCTCCTGGGCATGCCCTTCTTCCAGATGGCATTGATCGGCGGATGCCTGGCGACCTTCGTGTGCGCTACCATGGGCCTGTTCATAGTCCTGAGGAAGGAGTCCATGATCGGGGACAGCGCGGCGCACACTTCCTTCGGGGGCGTGGCCATCGGCCTGCTGCTGGGACTGGACCCCATCCTCTTCGCCCTGGTGCTCTCCACCCTGGCCATCCTGGGCATGTCCTATATGAAAAAGAAAGGCATCGCCCAGTCCGACGCAGCGATGGCGGTGATGCTGGCAACGGGCTTCGCGATCGGCCTGATCGCCATCGGCATATCCGGCGGCTTCAATGTCTCGGTGATGGACTATCTGTTCGGCTCCATACTCACCATATCCTCCGCCGACCTGACGCTGATGGCCCTGCTGAGCGTGGCAGTGCTCTCCGTGGTCATGCTGTTCTTCAAGGAGCTGGTGGCCATGACCTTCGACGAGCCATCGTCCCGCATGAACGGGATACCGGTGAGCTGGCTCTCGCTGACGTTCAACATCCTCATGGCCGTGACCGTGGTGCTGTCCATCAAGGTAGTGGGAATAATACTGGTGGTGGCGCTCCTGGTCATACCGGCCCTGGCGGCGCTGCAGCTCAACCTGTCGTTCCGCAAGACCCTCATGGCCAGCATGATCATCGGGGTAGGGAGCACGCTGTTCGGCATCATGCTGTCCGGCCTCATCGATCTGCCCGCCGCCGGGGTCATCGTGCTCGCCGACGTGTTCATGCTCCTCACCCTGGTGGCGTACCAGCGCTTGGGGCGCCCGTCGGGCTCCGGGTCAGGGCAGGGAGAGAAGGCTCGCACCGGTTAGTTCAGACGTCGAAGCCCATCTCGGCGATGCGCAGGGTGGCCCTCGACCTCTCCAGGTACCGGTACACCGTGGCGTGCTCGCTGCCGCGCAGGATCATCTCCACCGCGGTCTTGGCCACCGGCAGCTGGACGGAGTTGCCGATGAGCGAAACGGTGCTCCCGTAGATGGACATGTGCGCCCCCGTCAGATCCTCGATGATCCTCCTGGTCTTGCCGTTCGTCCCGATTAGCCGGGACCTTACCCTGGAGAGCTGGTCCGACTTCTTGCCGATGAAGTCACCCAGTTCTATGATCTCGAGGTACTCGTCGTCGTCCAGCAACCTGATGGCCCGCTGGGGGGAGAAGCCTCTCCCGATCGCTTTCACCAGGTCCATGGTCTTGAGCGCGGCCAGGGGGTCCTGGGGGTTCTCCTCGATGTTGACCTCGCCCTCGGTGTCTATCTGCAACTTGACGCCGGCGCGCCTCTCGATGAGATCCTTGGTCTCGCCATCAGTGCCAATGAGCGCGCCGACGCGCTCCTTTGGTATGCGCATGAGTCTCATTTTGGTGCCCCCGTCACGGTCTGGAAGACCTCTTCCTTGTCCATAATATCAACCTCAAGGCTCCTAAAGTATCGGTTAATGTTCTCTATATCGCGTTTGAGGAAGTCCTTGGCGTTGACGTGCTCCGTCAGCACCGCCTGGCCCACGTCGATGATGACCGGCTTCTTCCGGTAGTAAAGGATGTTGTACTCGCTGAGGTCGGCGTGCACCAGCTCCGCCTCCTGGTACGCCAGGCGCATGTACTCGATGACGGTCTCGTAGACAGCCTGCGGATCTTCCAGCACCACGTTCCTTAGGGTCGGGGCGGGCCCGTTCTTGGTGCCGATGTACTTCATCACCACCATGTTGCGGTGGAAGCGTATGGGCGTGGGCACGTTCACCCCCGCATCCTTCAGCCGCTGGAGGTTGCGGAACTCCTTGCTGGCCCAGGCCATGATGATCTTTCTCTTGGAGCCGGCGATGCCCCGGAACCGCTTGTCCCCCTCGATGTACCTGGAGATGCGGTTGAAGGTGGCGTTCGACGTCCTATATATTTTGAGGGCCACCAGCTTCCCGTCGTAGTCCTTGGCGGCGAACACGTTGCCTTCTTTGCCCGTGGACACGGGGTACTCGATGGTGTCCACGACGCCGTCGGTCATGAGCTTGTAAATGCCCAGAATGGTATCGCGGTCGAAGACCTCGTCCAGCGTCTTTCGCTCGTCCCCGGTCCGGGAGTTCTCCCGGAGGGCCATTATCTTATGTTCGAGCTGGGCGTAGGCTTCTTTCTCGGGCATAACGCTCAGAACACGTCGAGGTTCTTAGGAATGGCCCTGCGGCGGTGGAGATAGCTCGCCTGGGTCTTGGTGTAGCGGTACATGATGTCCGCCTTGTCGGCCTGGAACTCCCACGGTTTTACGATGAGCAGGTCGCCCTCCCTGATCCACATCCTCTTGCGGATCTTTCCCGGAATGCGGCCCATGCGGGAAGTGCCGTCCTCGCACATTACCTTGATGCGAGAAGCGCCCAAAAGCTGGTCCGCCACCCCAAACATCTCCCCCTCCTTGCGGTTGGGGAACGGGCACCGGGTAATCTCCTCATTTACTTCTTCGGAATCGTATGAGCTCAAGTGAAGCCTCCAGATGAACGATCGGCCGCAGACGTGTTACACGCCTGGCGCCATAGCTAGGTCGGACCGACAACCCATGACATAAACCCATCTATTATTCAAGGTTTCCGTTCGCGGCCCTGTTCCAGCAATCCCCGGAGCTGGAGGACGGTCCCGGCCGGGAGCCGCCGCCCCCGGACCCGGGCAGGGTGGTTCGCCATAGCGTCGGCCTCGGCGCCTCATCCCAAGGATTGCTCTCGACAAGGTATAACATCAGCAAGGTCCGTGGTCGCCGCAGAGGTATCGTGCATGACCAATTGCAGCGACATGAAGATGGGCCAGACGTATGTGTGCGGAGAATGCGGCCTCGAGCTCAAGGTAGTCACCGAGTGCAGCGAGTGCGGGCCGTCGCCCCCGTCAAGCTCGTGCGGCTGTGTCGAGAACTGCGTGTTCGAATGCTGCGGCCAGCCCCTCAGGGTCAAGGGCTGAGCGGACCGCCTCCTTCGAACCAAAAGCTCGCTACCAAACCCCCACTCTTTTCCCGATCATCCGATGTAGAGTGACGCCAGGTTGAACAGGAAGAACGATCCGATCAGGATGAGCACATTGATCCTGGAGTCCCTCTCCCCCCTATGGGCCTCGGGAACGATCTCCTCCGCAATGAGGGTGAGGAGCAGCCCTGCGGCGAACGCGATGATGCATAGCTGGTAGATCTCCGGCTGTCCGCGAAGTCCCCAGTAGCCCAGGGTCACACCGAGGAATATGGGGAGGGCCAGGGTCAGCAGGATGACCTCGCGGGACCTCTTGTTGGTCCCGAAGCTCCGGAACGAGATCATGGTCGCCAGGCCTTCGGGGATGTTACTGATCATCTGGCCGATCGCCAGAACCAGGGCCAGCGACATGGAGAGGATAGTGCCCGTGCCGATCAGCAGGCCGTCGGTGAACAGCTCCAAGGCTACGCCCACGTACAGGGGCCACGGTCCCCCGGGACCCTCCCCGGTCCGGCCGCCCACCCGATAGCTGACGTGGCTGGTGACGCTGTCCAGCGCCAGGAAGCCGATCCCTCCCATGGCCATGAATGTGATGGTGATGGCGGCGTGCTCCTCCTGGAGGATGAGCGGCAACAGCTCCACCGAGACGATGGAGACGATGATGCCGGCGGTCCCGTGCAGGGCCATGCTGAGCGCCCTCTTGGAGACACTTATGCCCTCGGCTATGGCGCCTCCGAGGAGATACCCTGCGGCCGGAAGCAGGCACAGTATCAGGGCGGAGTAGAAGACGTCGGCATCGGCCATTCCACCGCATGATTGGACGCCGGGTTAGATAAGCATCACAGGCCGATGCAGGGGCGTTCGATAGGGAGCCCCGGTCCATATTGGACGTCGATGCACGCCGCGCCCCATCTGGATAAGAGTTAAGTACTACTTTCCTTATCGAACATGCCACACGCTCCTGTAGTGTAGTCCGGCCAATCATTCGGGCCTTTCGAGTCCGATACCCGGGTTCGAATCCCGGCAGGAGCACTCAACCACTTATCCAGACATTCTTATTTTCGGTTCAATTAAAATGGTTTTTATCTCGACCCGCTCAAACCCTTTCCCTCTTTATCTGGCCGACCGGCCGGAGCTCGCTGTTCGGACCCTTCATCCAGTTCCACCACCCGGACCCGTCCAACAAGCGAGAGAACGTCGGGAGGAGATCGTTCACGGCCACTCTTGGAAGACCGTGCAAGTTGAAGAGGGCCTTATTTTTCATCCTCCTTAAGCCATTTCATCCCCCATTTGACCATGGCGAAAAAGACCTGTTCGAAGTCACGTCCTTTCTCTGTTAGGCCATACTCCACTCTGATTGGGGAAGTGGGATGCACGATACGTATAACGATCCCGTTGGATTCAAGGCTCTTCAAGGCGTCTGAAAGGGATTTTGTACTGATCCCCAAGGTCTTACTCAGTTCGTTAAAACGTTTTGGTCCCGAATGCAATTCCCCCATTATAACAAACGACCATTTGCCTCCGAGGATGTCCATTATCTGTTTGACTGCTTTTGCACACTCGCTATGGCGCTCCATGCTCTCAGACCTTTTATCCTAAAGTGTTTTTAATTGATTATAGTAAGTATATTATTATTTACTAAGTATAGTTAAGTAACGTAATTTATATTATAAAGTAACTCCTTCAAGTAAAGTCGCCTTAAAAAATCGAGGGGTGCAATATCATGAAAACGATGGTCATAGCGGGTGCTGGTAAAGGGCTGGGGCTGTCTCTTGCCAAGCGTTTCGGTGAAGAGGGCTTTCAAATCGCGCTGGTGGCACGCAATGCCGAAAATCTTCAATCAATGACAGCTGGGTTGAAGGAGAAAGGGATCGAAGCTTCCTACTTTATTGCTGATGTCAGTAACAAAGATCAGATGCAAAAAGCCGTGTCCGATATAAAAGCAAAATATGGTCGGATTGATGTCATGGAGTTTAGCCCAGCATCAAGAGGCACTATGCCCGCCACTGCATTGGAGGTGACTGCGGAAAACACGAGAGAATATTTTGAGAATGTAGTGATAGGCGCGATTAATGTGGTAAACAGTATCGTTCCAGATATGGTGGAGCGCGGTGAGGGGGCCTTGCTTTTTACCAGCGGGCTATCCGCAATGTATCCCATCCCTATGCTGAGTAACGTCGGCATATCTATGGCGGGATTGCGCAACTATGTCGCCAATCTTCATGCCGCATTGTCTCCTAGAGGGATCCTAGTGGTACACCGCCCATTGGGAGTATTGATAAAGGCCGGGACAGGTGCGGTGAACGATCCAGACGTAATCGCGGATATGTGGTATGATGCATATGTAAAAAAGCTGGATGGCGAAGAGGAATATCCGAAGGGCGTCACCCCCAAAACAATGATGTTTTGACCTTCAGCGGCAGGAAAAGAGAGCATTTTACCAGTGAAAGCATGCCTGAAGGAAGACTAAATGAGACTCACGGTGTTTGGTTCAACGGGGAGAACAGGACAGGAGATTGTCCGTCAAGCATTGGGTCGCGGATATGCGGTGACAGCCTATGCCCGCAACCCCCAGAAGATTGATTTTACACACCCCCATCTGACCGTGGTGCCGGGAGAGCTGAGCGACAGGGACGCCATGAAGGTGGCCGTACTGGGAGCTGATTGCATCATCAGCGCCCTAGGGCCCGCCGGTCCGGTGCGCGATACCGCCCTGAGCGACGGCGTGGGCAACATGCTGTCCGCGATGGGGGAATGCGACGTGAGCAGGCTGGTCCTGCTGTCCACGATAAGCTCTCCTGACTCCAATGACCACGGGGACCTTCGCTCCAAGCTCATGGTGGGCATGGTAAAGCGGAGCTATCCCGGCAACTATGCCGAGATCGTCCGCATCGGCCAGTTGGTGAGCGGTTCCAACATTGATTGGACTCTGACAGGATACCTTTGCTGAACGATAAGCCCCTCTCCAAGAAGGTGCGTGCAGGCTACTTGGGGCACAAGGCCGTTGGGTCGACCATCTCGCGTGCGGACCTGGCCTGGTTCATGCTGGAACAGGTGGAGAGTTCGGAATATTCTCGGAGAGCGCCCGCAGTTAGCAACTGAAAGGGCTTAGTCTAGTGTTTAGTTTTATATCGGCATGGATAGGCGCTAGCTTATTGATCGGACGTCTCTGTTGCAAAACTCGCGCTCCGGTCGAAATATGGGCTGGACGCATCGTTCGACAGTGGTTTAATCATTACCTCTCGATCAATCTTTTGTTGTCTGAAGCGGCAGGTCGGTGGTATATAATCATGCGCATCTAAGGCGTATCTGGTCGTTATCATGATCGCCTCGCTACCGCTGCAGATAGAAACGTCTGCTCTAACACACTGATGAGTTTTGAAACAGGACCTATCCATTCTCCTAGAATTGCGGCCGATCAACCCGCTCAATATCCTGACCATGAAAACGAGACTCTATGAACCAGTGAAAAGCAACCTTCGCCCGTTTATGGCGATATATTTACCACAGCGTAGCCGCTTCAGCAGAGCATCAATCCTGGTAGCGACAAAGCATGATAGGCATTGGCCCCAGTGCGCCAGGTTAGGTCCCGGTAGGGGCTGGGAACCGTTCCCCTACGTTCCGCTAAGGCTCCCTGGCGACGAGCGGACTCTGCCTCATCTGTATGGGGATGAATAGCCGCAGACGATGTATCAGCGGGCATCTAACCTAACTAAAGAAACTTATGGGAAAGTGGATTACCAGTATTATTTGAGTCGCTCCCTGGCAGGAGCCTTCACCACTCTAATGGCCGAACTTTTGGCCGCCCCTTCTAGCGTGTTTGGTGCACATATGCTTCTCCTGAAAACATGGATGCAATCCTAAAATAGTCCCTGCCGTATCGCTAATCGATAGTTAAGTCATGGTGCCGAGGAGCTCGACCTCATCGAGCGCCGACTGACACGGGCGGGGAGAAAAATAGCTTTCAGGGATGGGGACCTCATAGCCGGCTACAGGGCGAGCTATGGCTTCGTGCCGTCAGCGATCACCACGTCCAGGGTCCTGGCTGTGCCGCTGTTCTCGTACACTATCATCAGAGAGTTCCGGGAGGCCTCGCTGCTCATCCTCCTGCTCCTGTGCCTCACCGACGTACTGGATGGCTATGTTGCCAGGAAGCTCAACGCAACCTCGTCCGCGGGGGCGTACTTCGACGCCTTCGCCGATTTCCTGGTGGTCACGGCGGCGCTGGTCGCGTTCACTGTCAACGGCACGTACCCGTTCTGGACAGTGCTGATCGTGATCGCCATGTTCTTGCAGTTCCTAGCGACCTCGAGGCTCTGGGGGCCGGTCTACGACCCGGTCGGGAAGTACTATGGCGGGGCCCTGTTCATGATGGTGCTTCTCACGTTGGTGTTCCAGGATAGTTTAGTCTACGGTATTCTGTTCGCCGCGTTCATTTTGTTAACCATAGTGTCATTGACAAGCCGTTATCTGTTTCTGTTTAGCCGCTGGACCGGGAGCAACTGACCCCGCGGCAAATGCGCAAGTTTTTGGCGGTTTCATCAGGGGTGTTGCCATCGATCGGTCCGCGTCGGCCCTGCTGACGTTCCCTGGCACAACCATTAATCAATGACAATGCATTGTCAATCCCCAAGGAGAGGCAATGAATGAGGCGCAAAGCCGTCACATGTTCCTGCGAGACCGTCCCCCACGATGTTATAGAGAAGGTCGATCGGGCCATGCTGCCCGCTTCTGAAGTAAACGGCCTCTCCGCGATATTCAAGATAATCGGTGACCCGACCCGCATCCGCATCATGTGGGCCTTGAACGAATCAGAATTGTGCGGGTGCGAACTGGCGGCTGTGCTCGGCACGACCAGGTCCGCTGTGTCCCATCAGCTCAGGACATTAAGGGACGCGAAGCTGGTGAAGTTCAGGCGCGAAGGAAAGAACGTGTACTACAGTTTGGACGATCAGCATGTGACCGACATCGTCAGATTGGCCCTGGCCCACCTTAACCACGAGTGAATGGGGCGGGACGAACGCCTTTCATTTTTCTTTTTTTGCATCTTTCTACTAATGTCAATGGGCCAGCAAATTCGAGATGGAGGGCGGGGCACCCCCGTTCGTGTTCCCTGGTGATCAGCACCATGCCCCGATGCGATCCCGCCTAGGCCCGTATCCCCTCTCAATACTCAAAACAGTTGAGCAAACATTCAAGTATTCCCTGTCCATACGATTGAACAGTCATTCAACCGTATGTACCGGAAGGGGAACTAATCATGAACCCCCTGGGCCGGAAAGGCCGGATTGCGCCGACCGCGCAGCATAGGGTGAAAAGTAGAAAAAAAAGGCTGGCATCAACTCAGCCAGTGCGAATATCATAAGTGCGTTAACGGGGACAAGATGATCAGCGCCGACTCGATATTAGTAGCCTCTAACCAGCAGGTCGAGAAAGAGTTCTACGTAAGCGGTTCGGACCGCGCAGGGGCGGCATCCGAGATAGAGGCAGCAGCAATGATGGTTCCGGGAGTGAAGAGCACCCACCTGTCGCCCGCGACCCGCAGGCTGCTGGTCGCCGCGGACACCCCGGGATTCGATTTTTCGAAAGTGGAGGAGGCCATAACAAGGCTGGGCTACTCGGTAGGGCTCGAAAGCTCCGGTCGGCCTTTGCGCCTAAGGGTGGAGGGAATGTGCTGCGCCAACGAGTCCGAGATGCTGAGGAAAAAACTGAAATCGATCAATGGGGTCGACAAGATCGAGATAAATCTGGTTTCCCAACAGGCGGACCTCTCCTACGATCCGGCCCTGACCTCGGTGCAAAGCATCATCAAGGCCATCGCCGAGACCGGCCTTAAATCGTCCCCTGTCCGGTCGGTGGAAGAAAAGCCCGCAAAGACGTGGAGGGAACGCATACAGATAATCTCCTTGTCAATATGCGGAACTCTGGTGGTCATAGCATTGCTGATGGAGCTGCTCCATTTTCCCCAGGGTTCGACCCAGATCGTATGGGGGGCGGCGATCCTGGTAGGCATCTACTTCCCCGCCAAGATGGGGATTATGGGCTTGAGGACCCTGACCCTGAACATACGCATGCTGATGGTCGTCGGGGCGATAGGGGCCATCCTGCTGGGCCTTTGGGAGGAAGCGGCGATCCTGGTGTTCGTATACTCGTTGGGTGACGTATTGGAGACCTATGCGGTGGACCGGGCGAGAGGGGCCGTGCGGGCACTGGTGGAGCTGGCGCCCAAGGAAGCGTTGATCCGCAGGGATGGCTGCGAGGTCACCTTGCCGGTCAGCGAGATCAAGGTCGGGGATGTGGCCATCGTGCGGCCTGGGGTGAAGGTCCCTGTCGATGGCACCGTCATATCCGGGACCTCGTTCATCGACCAATCGACCATCACCGGCGAATCGGTACCTGTGGAGAAGAAGCAGGGGGACGAGGTTTTCGCCGGGACCATCAACCAGAAAGGCTCCGTTGAGGTCTCCGTGGCCAAGGCGTCGAATGATACCACCTTGGTCAAGATCATTCATGCGGTCGAAGAGGCCCAGGCGAAAAAGACCACATATCAGAGGTTCGCCGAGAAGTTCAGCAAATACTACACCCCCGCCATGTTCCTGCTCGGTGTGGCCGTGGCCACGGTCCCGCCGGCATTTTTCGGTGCAGACCTGGAATCTTCGATCTATCGAGGGCTTACCGTCTTCGTCGTCTCCTGCTCTTGCGGCCTGGCCCTGTCCGTTCCGGTCGGCATAGTGTCCAGTACGGCCAAGGCGGCGAGGAATGGAATACTGTTCAGGGGTGGGGCCTACATCGAGTCGGCGCAGTCCGTCAGAGCAATCGCTTTCGACAAGACCGGGACCCTTACCATAGGGAGGCCGAGCGTGACGGACATAGTCGTCACCGATGGGTACTCGGAAGAGGAGATCCTGGCCATCGTGGGCGCCATCGAATCCCGTTCGGAGCACCCCATCGCCGAGGCCATAGTCAGGAGGGCAAGGGAGAACGGGCCTCTGGACCTTGAGCATATGGAGCATTTCGAGTCGATCTCCGGGCTGGGGGTCATGGCGTGGATGAACGGCACCGAATATTACCTGGGAGATCCAAGGTTATTCCAGAAGATGGGCGTACCTCTGGCCGGGGCGCAGGACGTCATCTCCCGTTTGCAGAAGGAGGGCAAAACGGCGGTCGTACTCGGTTCCAGGGAAGGAGCGGTCGGTGTTATCGCGGTGGCCGACCGGATAAGGCCCGAGGTACCGCAGGTGATCGCTGACCTCAAGAGGTCGGGCCTTAGGGTGGTGATGCTCACTGGGGACAACGAGGAGGCGGCAAAGGCCATCGCCTCATCGGTCGGGGTCGACGAATATCTCGCACAGTTATTGCCCGAAGCGAAGGTGGATGCCTTGAAAAAGCTCAAGGAAAAATATGGGCACGTGGCCATGGTGGGCGACGGGGTCAACGACGCTCCCGCGCTGGCCACGGCAGACATCGGCATCGCGATGGGCGCAGCCGGTACGGACATCGCCATAGAGACCGGGGACATCGTCCTCATGTCGGACGACCTTTCGAAGCTGCCTTTCATGCTAAAGCTGAGCAAGAGGGCGACCAGGAACATCAAGCAGAACATCGGAGCATCGCTGGCCATAATCTCCTTCCTGATCCCGGCAGCTCTGTTAGGGTTCCTGAGCCTCACGCTTGGGTTGTTCATCAACGAGTCCGGCGCGCTTCTGGTCATACTTAACGCGCTGCGGCTCCTCAGATGACCGTTGCGTATTCAACGCATGGCCCGTCCCGTGATGAGGCAGCGGTCTCCGTCCCCTCAGTAGGGATACACCGCGAACAACATCAATCCAAGCGCGAAGAGCAGCCAGATGGTGCGGTTCAGCTCGCTCTTTCTCCCCGATGCCACCATGGCCAGCGGATAAGCTATCAGCCCAATGGCCAGGCCGAACCCGATGTTGAAGGTGAACAGCATGAAGGCGATGGTGAGGACCACCGTGATGGCCTGGGGCATGTCGTCGAAGTCGATCTTCTTGATGGGGGTCATCATGCTTATGCCGACCACCACCAGCGCCGGGGCGGCCACGATGCCCAGGAATCCCGTGGGGATGCCCCCGAAGAACGGGGTCAGCGCGAGCATGGACAGGAACAGCAGCCCGGCCACCACGGCCGTCTTCCCCGTCCGCCCGCCCTGCTCCAGCCCCGACGCCGACTCCACGAACGTCCCGGCGGTGCTGGTCCCGAACAGTCCGCCCACCACCGTGGATGCGGCGTCCACCTGCATGACCCTGTCGATACCGGACATCCTCCCCTTCTCGTCCAGCATACCGGCCTTGGAGCCCAGTCCCAGGATGGTGCCGGCGGTGTCAAAGAAGTCCATCATGAACATGACCAGGATCACCGGCAGCAGGGTGAGGTTCAGCGCCCCGGCTATGTCCAGCTGGAACAGCACCTCGCCCCAGTCGGGGATGGGGCCGAACGGCGACGGCACCGAGGAGGGGAGATCGGTCCCGATGCCCAGCCCTCCCAGCAGGAAGCCCAGGGCCAGCATTGCGCCCATGCCTATCAGGATGGAACCGGGCACCTTCTTCAGGTGGAGGAACAGGGTCACGGCGATGCCGATGAAGACCAGGGCGATCTCCGGACGGGCCAGGTCGCCGATCTGCACCGGCGCTCCCGGCGACCCCGGGACGGCGATGCCGGCGTTGGCCAGCCCGATGAACAGGAGGAACAGGCCGAGCGCCACCCCCCACGCCGCGGACAGGAACGGGGGGATGGAGTCCAGAAGGGTCTTCCTCCATCCGGAAACGGAGATCAGGAGGAACAGCAGGCCGGCGATGAACACCGCGCCGAGGGCGGCGTTCCAGGTGACCCCGAGCCCGAGCACCACCGCGTAGGCGAAGAAGGCGTTCTCGCCCATGTATGGGGCCATGGCGAAAGGCTTCTTGGCATAAAGCCCGCAGGCCAGGGTCGCCACCCCCGCGACGATGATGGTCGCGACCATGGTCGGTCCGAAGGGCATGCCCGCGGCCGACAGGATGATCGGGTTGACGATTATGATGTAGGCCATGGTCATGAACGTGGTGGCCCCGGCCAATATCTCCCTGCGATTATCGGACATTACGGCCGGCCTGTCATCGGTCCGGACCTCGCGAGAACTTTCTTCAGCGGTGGCATCCATGGCCTTGGTCCCTGGGACCATGCAATGCCGCATTATTATCTTGTCGCCTCTTTTCCAATGCGCTTCCAGACCTCGGAGCGATGCTGCGAGGGATGGGGAAGGCCGTCAGAACGCTTCACCGGCGTGACGTCCCGTACCCACGAGCCCGAATGAGGCGATGCGGCCGATCTCCCTGCTGTTACTTTGGCAGCGCTTTCGCCAGCTCCCTGCCCCAGGCCAGGGCCTTCTCTTCCTCCCCGGCTTTCAACTTGGGGAGCTTCTCCTCGTTAGCCACATAAGATATCAGCGGCGGAGCGGCGATCCTGAAGCCCATCTCGGTCAGGCCCTTCTCCATGTGCTTGTTGGCGTTGCCGCTCACGCTGGACTCGAACTGGGTGTCGAAGGTCGCCGCGAGCTTTCCCGAGAAGTCGCTCCCCTTGAGCCCGGCCAGGTATTCCTTCATCCTCTTGGACGGCCTCCAGGCCATGGTGGGCGCGCCCACTACGAGGCAGTCATAGTCCTTGACGTTGGCCTTCCCGGCGTCCTCGACAAAGTACGAGTCCACCGCCGTTCCGCTCTCCTTAAGCCCCGACACCACCAGCTCCGCGACCTTGCCGGTCACCTTCGCTGCCGACACCGTATCGTACACTACTAGCACTTTCATGCAAACTCCTCCTCTTTGGGCAGAATTTGTATCTTCGTCCGGCATAATAATGGTATCACCGGATCGTAAGGTGGAAAATGAGGGAAGTATGACCCTCTGGCCCGGCCGTCCTATATAATTCCCCCTCCCTCCATTCTTCTCATCGGTTAGTGAAAAATGCCAGCGTTCCTTCCCCATCCATCCATGCTCCGAGATATCGAAGGTCTGATCGCCGAATTGTGCTCCAACGTCACCCATCTGCTCAACGACCTTGGCTCTGAAGGCTCGGCCCCCCGCCCCCTTCCCGTGGACCGACTGAGGAACTGGGCCCGGGAGAGCTATCAGGACCTGTACCGGGAAAAAGCGCTGCTCGTAATCAGGAAGCTGAAGCTGAACGAGCTCCTCGACCCCGACGAGATCAGGCTGGTAGGGGAGTGGATGGTGGGCGATCTTGAGATCTACCATCGCGTGGAGGACCACGTGGAGATGTGGAAGAAAGATCTGAGGGAGGTATGCCAGAGGCTCTCCGACCTCTCTCACGGCGGGGTCAGCACCGACGCCAGGTCATTGCTGCACATACAGGCCGAGGCCATAGAGATGGACCACCTCCTGAAGGACCTGGACCGCTACCATCGCACCCTCGACCGGGTCAGGAGATACCGTGCCTTCATCGGGCAGGACATCAACGCCATGAAGCGGGAGGAGAAGGTCCGTCTTGCCGACCTGCTGAGGGCGATGGTCTATTCTGATGAGATATAACGGAGCATGGCCCTCTCCGGGTCCCTGCTCCGCGGAAGGGCGGAACCATCAAGAACCGCCAGTGACAGATAGGCATTGTAGTCCGCAGACGGGGGACCGCGTCCGGCCGCTCACGACGGATCATCGCCGGGGAGACCGCACTGATCGTGCCGTCTAGACCGGACAGGAGGAGGACTGGAAATGGGCATGGGTGGAACCCCCATATTGCTGTTCGAGGAAGGCACCAAGAGGGAGCAGGGAAAGGACGCGCAGTACGACAACATCAGGGCCGCCATGACCGTGGCCGACGCGGTCAAGAGCACCCTGGGCCCGCGAGGAATGGACAAGATGATGATCAGCTCCGCCGGGGACGTCATCATCACCAATGATGGCATCACCATCCTGAAAGAGATGGACGTCCAGCACCCCGCCGCCAGGATGATGGTGGAGGTCGCCAGGACCCTTGACGAGGAGGCCGGGGATGGCACCACCACCGCCGCGGTGCTGGCGGGCGAGCTGCTAAAGAAGGCCATCGGCCTCATCGACTCCAACATCCACCCGACCGTGATCGCCAGCGGGTACAGGATGGCCTCGGAGAGGGCCATTGAGGTCCTGGGAACGCTCGGCATCGCCACGGCCACGGACGACACCGCGGCGCTCAGTAAGGTCGCCATGACTGCGATGATGAGCAAGGCGGTCACGGGCTCGAGGGAGCACCTGGCGGACCTGGCTGTGAAGGCGGTAGGAGCGGTCGCGGAGGTCGTCGGGAACCGCCGGTCGGTGGACCTGGGCAATATCCAGATCGTGAAGAGGCAGGGCGGCTCGATGGAGAGTTCCGAGCTAGTGCAGGGCGTCATCCTGGACAGGGGCCCGGCCCTTCGCTCGATGCCAAAAGCGGTGAAGGATGCCAAGATCGCCCTCCTGAGCTCGGCACTGGAGGTCAGGAAGACCGAGGTCTCCGCCGAGATCAAGATCACCGAGACCTCGCAGCGCCGGGCCTTCCTGGAAGAGGAGGAAGCCTCCCTTAGGCGGATGGCCGGCCGGCTGAGGAGGGCCGGGGCCAACGTGGTCATCTCGCAGAAGGCCATCGACGACCGCATCCAGAACATCCTGGTCAAGGAGGGTGTCGTGGCGGTGCAGAACGTAAAGGCGCCGGACCTGGAGAAGCTGTCCAAGGCCACCGGGGCCAACATCGTGGACCGGCCCAGCGAGCTGGAGCCCGGGGACCTGGGAAGTGCAAGGTCCGTCGAGGCTAGGAAGGTCGAGGACGGCGAGCTCACCTTCGTCACCGGGTGCAAGGACCCCAAAGCGGTCGCGCTGCTGCTCCGCGGGGGCACCGCCCATGTGGTGGACGAGGTGGACCGCTCATTGGACGATGCCCTGAACGTCGTCAGGCTGGCCGTCGAGGACGGACAGGCGGTCACGGGCGGCGGCTCCACCGCAGTGGAGCTTTCGATGAGGCTGCGGGACTATGCAGACTCGGTGGGCGGCAGGGAGCAGATGGTGGTGTCCGCGTTCGCCGATGCGCTGGAGGTGGTGCCGGCGACCCTGGCGGAGAACGCTGGGCTGGACCCCATCGACATGCTCGTCGAGCTGCGCAACGCTCACCAGGGGGGGAAGGTGAACGTCGGGGTGAACTTGCTCACCGGCAAAGCATCGGACATGCGAAGGGAGAACGTGCTGGAACCGATGAGGGCCAACCGGCAGATCATAAGCTCGGCCGCCGAGGCCGCCATAATGATAATCCGCATCGACGATGTGATCTCCGCAAAAGGATCCCCCCGCCAGGAGAGCATCGGCCCGGAGTGAGCGGGCCTCGCGCCTCACTCTATCCTGTCGCCGAGCCATAGGAGCTTGTCGACCTTCCGGCCGTCCCTGTCATAAAGGACGCCGCCCCTCATCACCATCTCGCCGTCGACCAGCATCTTGATGGTCTCCATGAGCAGCGGGGCCTCTCTCCTGACCTCCTCGGCGCGGATGCTCTTGACGAAGTCCTCCTTGGACTGCTCGCCCTTCCTCAGCGGCCCGATGTCGAAGGAGTCATAGGCGATGATGGGCCCGCGGTCCAGCTCGGGGCTGCAGATGTGCACGGTCGAGCCGTATTCGGCGTCGTTGTTCTCGACCACCTGCCCCACTATCTCCTCCCAGGTACCCTTGTAGGTGTCCGGCAGAGCGGGGTGGAGGTTGATCAGCGGGAACCGCCGGCAGGTCTCGGGGTCGATGATCAACATGTAGCCGGCCAGGACCCCGAAGTCCATGTCGTACTTGGATATCCGCTCCCTGACCTTTTCCCCGTAGGCGTCCCGCCATGCCTCGATATCCTTCTGCTTCAGCTCGGGCATGAAGGCGTCCGAGGGAAAGATGATGACGGGGATGCCCCGTTCCTTGGCCATCTCGATAATCTTGGCGCGGTACTCGTTGCCCTTGACGTCCCTGTTGATGAAAATGAACGAAAGCCGGGCGTCGATGTCCCCATCGCTCAACCGGTCCAGCATCATGGTGAAGAGATTGAACGACCCGGGGCCTCTGGCAGTGGTGAACCAACCGATCTTCTTCATGGGATCCTCGGGCATCGACACGGTGGTCCCGGACCGCGTCCGGGAAGCTACCATGGTATTACTGGACATCGATATAATATGTATCGATACGTTCCGGCCTGCTGGATTCTTCGGAGAGTGCCCCTGATAGCAACAAATTTCGTTTCATAGAAACCATTATATCTCAATAGGAGATTTAATATCGGGCCAGCCGAGACCTATCTCCAACTTCCCCACATTTTCTTAGTCTGGGCTGGTCACACTTTTTCTCCCTAATCTCAGCGCGGCCAGTATCTCTTGGGTACTCCTCACTTTGCCCAGCCTCTTGAGGATCAGCTCCACCGACATATCGTGGAACTCCTTGGACGCGGAGGTCATGGCGTCCTCGGCGAATATCTGGTCATACCCAAGCTCGTATGCGGCCCTGGCGGTACCCTCCACCCCGAAGTTGGTGGCGATGCCGCACATAATGATGGTCCTGACGCCCAGCCGGCGCAGCCGCAGGTCCAGATCGGTGCCATAGAACGCCCCCCACTGTCTCTTCGTGACGATAATGTCCGTCGGCGCCGGCATAACTTCGTCGACAAAGTCCGCCCATCCTTCCGGTGAGTCAAGAGGGTCGAGGGGAGGCAGGTCGCTGTCGGGGTCCAGCGCGATGTCCCTCCTCAGCTCGACGCGCACCAGGAAGACGGGGATGGACCTCCCCCGGAACGCCTCCATCAGGCGGACGGACCTCTCGATGACTTCCTTCGCAGGGTAAGGCCCCAGGTCCGGGTCCCCCGCTATGCCCTTCTGCAGGTCGATGACCACCAAGGCGGTGCTCTCTCCGATCACGAGGTCTCGGGACATGCTGTCCGATAGGGCGCCGTTAGTCCATAAACATGCCCCAAATGCGGCGGCAGACGTTGGCAGGGTCCTGACTAGATCATCGGGAACGCCCCCGCCGTTCCGATAGACCTGTCTAACATTACACCTGATAAATTCGCTGCCGAGGCGCTACTCTTATAGAAAACCCTTTAATTCTCATGCTCTTCTCCCCTATCGAGTTGGATATTATATCCAATATGATCCAAATGGAGGACGTTCGGTGAAGATAAAAGTCCTGGCTATGACCATATTCAGCGCTCTATTGATATCATCCATGCTTGTGCCCATATCGGCGTCCGATGAAGGCGACGACACGATCGCGGTCCTGATCGACTTTGGCAGCGGAAGGGTCGCCTGGGCAGATGTTTCGGCGACCCCGGACATGACCGCGTGGGAGGCCTTGGTCAATGCCACTGAGCAGCTGGCATTGCCGATGAACGGCGCGGGGGGTGGCGTGAACTCTATCGATGGTCATGTGAGCGACTACGGTGCATACTGGTGGCACTTCTGGGCCTGGAACTCGACCACTGGAGAATGGGAGACGGGCATGAGCATTTCACCCAACACCGTCACCGCCTCCGACGCTGACGCCGTGGCCTGGAGCTATGCCAAGGACATCTCGCAACATCCGGACTGGGTATTTCCCCATCCTCCCTTGGCCACCCCGGAGCACCGCTATCCCTGGGCCAGCTTCAGGCATGACGCCATGAACACAGGTTACCAGCCCGCCTTCGCGCCCGTTAATCTGACGTTGCAGTGGCAGAGGGACCTGGGCAATGGTGCCATCGACTCTCCCATAGTGGTGGTGGATGGGTTCTCCTATGTGACCACCAGCGGCGCTATGGACCAGACGTACGCGTTTGTGACTAATTCCACCGTGTACTGCCTGGACCCCAACGGCGCGATCGTCTGGAAGGCGGATATCGGACCCGGGGGATACCAGACCTCCGCATCGTTGGTCTACGGTGGGATGCTCATCGTGCAGTCCTTTGACGGGAACGTATACGCGCTCGACCTTGAGGACGGTTCGACCATTTGGACGTACAGTACGGGGATATCGTCCTATGACAACTACGGAATGCCGTCCCCCATGGTCTACGACAACAAGCTTATTGTGGCGACCACGGACGGGAAGATACGCATCCTCAATGAGGACGGTACAGAAGCCGTCAGCTATGTCGTGGGCGAGCACATCTATTCCTCGTCCCCCGCCATCCTTAACGGCGTCATTTATATAGGCACTGAGGATGGCGCCCTTGTCGCCAACACGACCAGCGGTGGGGCGATATGGTCCGTCACCCTCGGCGACAGGATCCGAGCCTCCCCGCTGCTGCTCGACGACGGCATAGTTGTCACCTATACCAACGTCACTGGCGAGGGTCTCTACCCCAGCCCCGTGTCCGGCGGGCTTGCCCGGGTCGATTACAGCGGTAACATCGTCTGGCAGACCGATCTTAACGTGACCCCCTCCTCCGCCGCGCTCACCGAGAACGGGCTCGTGGTCATGACCTATACCGAGATGATCATGGTCAGCTTTGACGGTGAGGTCTTGTGGACCATTGACCTTGGAGAAGGGCTAGCCAACAGCGGAGCCCCCGTCAGCGTCGATGGCACCATACTCGCGATCACCAATGAGGAGTCGAGCAGGCTGGTTGCGGCGACCGATGACGGCGACCTCTATTTCCAGCAGGTACTGTACCCTGCACAGTACGCTATGGGCTCCCCTACTGTTTCCGACGGCCTGGTGTTCGTGGCCACGGACAGCGGGTACATGTACGTGTACAGGTTGAACAGTGCAGTTCCTTCGGTCGCGGGGTTCACGAGCGGCACTGACGGCTTGGCCGCCTCGTTCTCCGCCTCCACCCCCGCGGGCGCCGGCCCATTCTCGTACGTATGGAACTTCGGTGATGGGAACGCGGCCACCGGACAGCAGGTCGAGCATACCTATGCGGAGGCCGGGCTGTACACCGTCGTGCTGAACATATTCGACCAGCAGGGCGAACTGGAGAGCACCGTGAACAGTGAGGTCGACGTCAAGGCGATCGCTCCTATCGACGATAATCCCCAGAACGGCCCTGGAGGCGACATCCCCATATGGGCCATCGGCTTGATGGTCGTGGCCATTGCGGTCATAATCCTGGCCGCGGTCGCAGCAATTCGCAAAAGGAAGTGAGGTCATGAAACTGGACTGGAAGAACGTGGTCCTGGTGGTCGCCCTCGTGGCAGTCGTCGCGGTAGTGGCGATCACCCTCTTCTCGGATGGGGCGGGCACCGACAGGACGGTGACCACCAACCTGACCATCAACTTCTACGATGCCCCCGACGTCGCCGTTCACAAGGGCAACATCACCACTTGGACATTGGTGAACGGGGAATGGACGTACACCTCGGAAGCACAGCAGGGCGGCAATACTACCTGGATCTTCCAGGGCATTACCGGAAGGTCCAACTGCTACGACCAGGTCAAGGCGGCGGTCGAGATCGCCGGAACGTCCCTGGCGGCGGAGGACCAGCCCTTCGGGACGTTCGTGAAGTCCATCGACGGAGTGGATAATGAGGAGCACGATTCACGGGGATGGCAGTATTACGTTAACGACGTGTACAGCAACAAGGCGTGCAACAAGTACGCCATCAACGACGACGACATCGTGAGATGGGAATACATCAAGAACCCCTTCGCGAGCTGAGCTGACCCCTATGCTGTTCCCGTACCAGGACAAGGACACCCGGATACATAGGCTGGACGCCCGACCCAAAATAGTGTTCGTGCTGTCCATCTTTCTCATCTCTATCCTGATATCGGACATCTTCTATCTGGCGGTCCTGTTCGCGATGGTCATGGCGGTCGTGGCGGTGGCCAAGGTGGTCAGGCCCACCCTTGGCCTCCTGAGGTACACCGTCTACGTGGCGGCGTTCCTGTTCCTCTTCAGCATATTCTTCGCTCAGGGGAGCCACGTCCTGTTCGCGGTGGGGCCGATTAAGATCACCCAGGAGTCGCTCCTGTTCGCCACCAGCATGACCTTCAGGCTGTTCCTGGCCATCAGCGCCTTTGCCATCATGACCTTCGCCATCCATCCCGACCAGCTGCTGCGGGTGCTGTCGAAGTTCGGCTTCAAGTCGATGACCAGCCTGTCCATCGCCACCCGGATGTACCCCACCATCGCCGACGACTCGAGGAACATACAGGACGCCATGCGGGCGAGGGGGGCGGAGTTCGACGGGGGCAGCTTTATGCAGAGGGCCAAGGCCCGCGCCCCGATCATGATGCCGCTGCTCCTTAACTCCATGGACCGGTCCATGGAGATCGCGGAGGCGATGGAATCGAGGGGTTTCGGGGCACAGAGCAGGACGCACTACTTCGACCGGCCCATGACTGCCCGCGACAAGCTCATGATTGCCCTGTTCCTGGCCGCCATCCCCTTCGGGGTGGCGATGTTCATGATGGGGTTCGGCAACGCCGACTACCTCGCCGGGGACACGCTGTCGGTCGGCGGCATCGATATCATCGTCGCATTGCTGGAGGCGCTGTTCTTCGCGCCCATGCTCCTGGGGGAAGCCGCGTGATCGAGCTGGACCACTTCTCATTTACCTACGGCGGGTCGTCCAGGCCGGTGCTGGATGATATCAATCTGCAGATCAAGGAAGGCGAGTTCGTGGTCGTGGTGGGCCTATCCGGTTCCGGCAAGTCCACCTTCTGCAGGGCCATCAACGGGCTCGTACCTCACTTCTACGGCGGGAAGGTCTCCGGGAGGGTCAGGGTGGACGGCCTCGATACCAGGACCGCTGCCCCCGCCAAGATGGCCCGGACAGTGGGGATGGTGTTCCAAGACCCCGAGAACCAGCTGGTGATGACCAATGTGGAGAACGAGATGGCCTTCGGGATGGAGAACCTGGCGCTCCCGAGAGAGGAAATGAGGGAGCGGGTCCGCCAGTATTCCAGCTACTTCGACCTGGAACGTTTCTTCAAGAGGTTCATTCCCGAGCTGTCGGGCGGGGAGAAGCAGAAGGTGGCGCTGGCCTCGGTCATAGCCATGAGGCCCAAGTACATCGTGCTGGACGAGCCGACCTCCCAGCTGGACGAGGAGACGGCCTCCCTGTTCCTGAGCTTCCTGGAAAAGGTCAACCGCGATCAAGGGGTCACCGTCATACTGGTGGAGCACCGCCTGGAGAGATGCCTCCGATTCGCCAAGCGCATTGTGGTGATGAAGGACGGCCGCATCGAGGTGGACGGCGTGCCCCAAGAGGTGGCACCGCACCTCCAGGCCATGGGATTGCTGACGGAGATTAAGGGAGCGGCGAGGGGAGGACCCTCGGACGACGTCGTCATCACCGCCCGCGACATCTCCTTTGGGTACAACGGGACCAAGGTGCTCGACGGGCTGGGGCTAGAGGTGAGGAAGCAGGAGATCCTGGCCATCATCGGTGCCAACGGCAGTGGGAAGAGCACCTTGCTGAAGCAGCTGAACGGCCTATTGAGGCCGGCCCACGGGGAGGTGGCCCTGATGGGACAGGACATCTCCAAGGTCACCACGGCCCGCCTGGCCAGGGACATCGGGTACCTAGGGCAAAATCCTAACAACTATCTGTTCGAGGAGACACTGGAGAAGGAGCTGGAATTCACCCTGAGGAACCTCAAGGTGAGCAAGGCCGAATGGGAGGAGCGCATAACCTGGGCCCTTCAGGTTCTGAACCTGGAGAGGTACCGGCACACCTTCCCCAGGGACCTCAGCTGCGGGGAGCGGGAGAGAGCGGCGCTGGCCTCGATCATCGTCGGCCGGCCCAAGCTTCTCATACTGGACGAGCCGACCCGGGGGCTGGACCACTGGAACAAGAGCAAGCTGGCGTCGATCATCGACTCGCTGCGGGAACAGGGGATGACCACGATATTGGTCACCCACGACTACCGTTTCGTGGCCGAGCACGCCACCAGGGTGCTGTCGCTGGAGGGCGGGGCGCTGCGGGAAGTGGACGCGGGCGAGGTGGTCGGTCTCGCCAAGAAAGCCGAGGAGATGGTGGCCTGATATGAGGGTGAGTCTCAGCGCGGTGATGATACTGGCGACCCTGGCGATGGCCGGGATCATAGTTTACATGGGTGTGTTCATGAACAGCCTGCTCGGCGAATATGCCGCCTTTCTGTCGTTCATACTCATGCTGCTGATCATCGGCATACTCATCGCCAAGTTCGAGGAGTCCAAGCTGACCTCCAAGGAGGTCGCCCTGATAGGCATTCTGGCGGCTATCACCGCCGCGTCGCGCATACCGTTCGCGGCACTGCCCAACATTCAGCCGTGTACGTTCCTCATCATCGTCACCGGGCTGGTGTTCGGGAAGCTGGCGGGCGGCATGGTGGGGGCCATGACCGCAGCCCTCTCCAACCTATTCTTCGGGCAAGGTCCCTGGACCGCCTGGGAGATGGTGTCATGGGGCATGGTCGGCATAGTGTCCGGCTACATCGGCCAGAAGCTAAGCACCATCACTGTCAAGGACATCATGATCCTGGGCATAGTGCTGGGGCTGGCCTACAACACCCTCATGGATTTCAGCAGCTGGATCACTTTCTATAGGGGCGAGCCAGGCCTCTTCATCCCCACGTTCGCGGCCGGGCTGCCCTTCGGTGCGCTGCACGTCATGGGGAATACAATCTTTGCCGTGCTCCTGGGGAAGCCCGTGCTCGCGCTGTACCAGAGGTTTAAGCGGCGCTCCCATATCACCTACGAGCCGGACAGGCCGCCGGGCCCGCTGGACGCAGACCAAGCCTCATAACGGGCCGGTCAGCGTCGGCAGGAAAACGCCCACGAACGCCGTCACTATCCATATCAGGAAGGCGATGATCAGGGCCTTGAGCCATCCGATCTTGTAGAGTATCTTCAGCACCAGCAACCACACTATGCCCGCGGCGATGGATGCCAACAGACCCTCTGCCAGGAAATAGTACACCGCAGTGTACACTATCGTCCCCAATAGGGCGGCCAGGAGGGCAGTTCCTATGCCCTCCCTCTCCCCAAGCACCTTCGTTATGAGCCAGATGATCACCGCCGAGACTATCAGGGCGATGACGAAGGATACGATCGCGCCGGTTACCTCCACCATGTAATCTAGATTCTATCGCGCTGTATTTATGGTTAGGGTTGCCCTCGGACCGCGCCGCCGGCGCCCTTTCTCCGCATGCCATCGTTTATCTGCGGTACCGCGCTTTGAGGTGGCATGAACGGCTCATGTTTACCGAGCGTGCCCGCCGGCCACAGCGGACCTGCGGCGCTGATCGTCCGCCATGCCGAGCGGCACCCCATACCTGACCTCCGAAGCGCCCTGGAGGTCGGGCTGACCGAGAAAGGGAAGGGGGATGCCAGGGACTTCGGCTCCCTGCTCCGGGGCTTCGAGACCGTCCGCGTGTTCCACAGCCCGGCACTGCGGTGCCGGGAGACCTCCGAGGGCATCATGGAGGGCGTGCGGGGCAACGGCACCTCGGTCCAGGGTCTCACCGAGATACCGGGCTTGTGCGCGCCGTACATCCGGGACCCCCGTCGCATCCTGGGGGAGGCGGGGCGCCTGGGGAGCGTATTCCTAAGGCAGTGGTTCGACGGGAAGTATGGTGAGGACCTAATAATGCCGAGCAACGAAGCGGCGGACCTGGTGCTGTCGCAGATACTCGCCCGGCTCGCCGAGCCGGGAGGGGACGGCCGCCTGGACGTCCACGTGTCCCATGACTGGGAGATCCTCCTGCTCAGGGAGATGCTGATGGGAGCGCGATACGAGGAGGACGGCTGGATCGGATACCTGGAAGGCATAATGTTCGTCCCCGACGGGGACGGCTTCCTGGCGCTCATGAACGGCCGCTCCGGGCGGTTCAGGTACCGGGACGGGCGGCGGGTGGACTGACCTACCGCCAGCGTTATTAACCGATGAAGTACCATGAGCTAGACGTGAGTAAAGCAGAGGTCCTAGCGCAGGTCGAGGAAAGGCTCACCCTGTTCAGGGGCCTGAAGGGCCTGAGGTTCGTGGACGCAGGCTTCAAAAGAGGCCTCGAGGACATGGAGCGGCAGGCGGAGACGCAATCCAAGGAGGCGGGCCTGATGCGCGTCATCAACGAGGGCTTCTGGAACACCATGGACAGGGATGTCCAAGTGGCCCTGGTGCTGACCCCGGACAACTATCTGATCAGGCGGAGCAACGACCTGCTCAAGCTCAAGGACGGCGGCGGAAACCTCCTGGGGGAGTGGATCAATCCCGAGCGGGCGGAGGAGATGAAAGAGCGCGAGGACGTGCGCTTCATCTCCCATGATTTCGTTCTCTACAAAGGCGCCGACATGGAGGGAGAGCCGTACTTCGTGCTGCCGGACGTGGACTTCCTCTACCTGGAGGGGGTGGAGGGGATATGCAACATCACCTCCAGCAGCCCCTCGGGCCCCGCTGACGAGTACATCCGGAAGGAGCTCGGGCTCGACGAGCCGAGGCTCATGAGCCACCTGATAGGCTTCGACATCGTGGAAGATTGACGCCCCCTTGCCACAGGGTGCCGTTCTCGCCGGAGGCATCGCGGACCCGCTCCGCTATCCGGACGGCCTCGAAGACCAAGTATTAACTACTTAGCGCCCGCAAATCATTATCTGCCCCGATAGGCAGATTCTGCGCATCGGGGACCAAGGAGGCGTTCAATGAGTTCGGAAGGGTTCACAAGCAGATGGTGGGGGAGAGTGATCTTCGGAGTAATCGCGATCCTCTTCGGCCTTGCCATAGTGGTATTCCCAGGCCTGAGCCTGACGGTCTTCCTATGGATCTTCGGGTTCTTCATGCTGATCTCGGGGCTGGTCCTGGTCAGCTACGGGCTGAAGAGGGAGAAGGGGATGCACAGAACCTTGAACCTGGTCGAGGGTGTACTGGGCATAGTCATCGCGGCGATCGCGTTCCTGGCTCCTGGGCTGACCGCGGTCACGGCCGTGTACCTGGTGGCATTCTTCGCTGTGGTCTCCGGGCTGCTGCAGCTGGGCGAGGCGTTCACGATCCCCATGGGGACCACCATGCTCGGCACCAGCAGCAGGTGGTTCCTGGCGGGGTCCGGCGTGCTGTCCATAGTACTCGGTGCGCTGCTGTTCCTATCCCCCGGGTCGGGCATCCTGGCCTTCCTGTGGCTGGTCGCCGCGTTCATCATCCTGGTCGGGATCTTAAACATCGCCACCGGCATCAGGCTGAAGAGGTCGATCGGCGCGACCACGGTCACCAGGCCGAGATGAGGGACCTCCGGCCCCTCATCATTTTTTATCGGAAACCCATTCGGTCCACCGCAAGGTGCGATAACCGCGGAGACCGCCTATGGATATCTTGGGCCACCCCATCAATCTCATATTGAGGCTTATTTATGACATACTCGCGGTGATCACTGTCATCAGCATAGTGTTCTTCCAGCGGAGGGACCCCGCCAATGCGCTTTCCTGGTTGCTGGTGCTCATCTTTCTCCCGTACATCGGCTTCGTCCTGTACCTGATCTTCGGGCTCCACTATTACAAAAGAAAACAGTTCGACGTCAAGGCGAGCGCCGACCGGGAAATGCTCATGGGCTTTGTGGCCAAGCAAAAGCTCCTCATCACGGAGGGGCGGGACAGGTTGACCGAGCAGAGGCTGGAAGGCGTTCTGGAACTGGCCAACATGCTGCTCAACGACAATTATGCCGTCATCACCGATGGCAACGAGGTGCGCGCCTTCACCGACGGGAAGGAGAAGTTCGGCGCCCTGCTGGAGGCGATCAGGGGCGCCAAGGACCACATTCACATGGAATATTACATCATCCGGGACGACGAGCTTGGCAATCAGATCGTGGCCGCGCTGACGGAGAAGGCCCGGGAGGGGGTGGAGGTTCGCCTCCTCTACGACGGCCTGGGCAACAAGATCCGCACCAAGGGATATCGGGACCTTCGGGCGGCCGGCGGGAAGGTCTCGGAGTTCTACAGGGTCCTGGTCCCCTACCTGACCGTCCGGATAAACTACCGCGACCACCGGAAGATCGCGGTCATCGACGGCAAGGTGGCCTTTCTGGGCGGCTTCAACATCGGCGACGAATATATAGGCAAAGGTCCTCTGGGTCATTGGAGGGACACCGCCGTCGAGCTGAAGGGGGAAGGCGCCCGGTGTCTCCAGCTGAGGTTCCTCCTGGACTGGAACTTCGCCACCAAGGAGAACCTCTCGCTGTCCGACGCAAGGTACTTCCCCGCGGTCCCGGGCAAGGCCGAGGGTCCTCTCGTCCAGATAGTCAGCGGCGGCCCCGATGCCCTGCAGAACCCCATAAAGGAGGAGTATCTCAAGCTTACAAGCATTGCCCGGAAGCACATCTACATCCAGACGCCCTATTTCATCCCGGACGTCAGCGTCATGGACGCTCTGAGGGTCGCCGCCCTATCCGGCGTGGACGTCCGCATCATGTACCCCAGCAGGCCGAACCACCTCTTCGTAAACTGGGCCAGCATGTCGTACCTGGGCGAGCTGGTGGAGGCGGGGGTCCGGGTCTACCAGTACAAGAACGGGTTCATTCATGCTAAAACGGCCACGGTGGATGACATGGTGTCCTCCGTCGGCACGGCCAATTGGGACATGCGAAGCTTCAAGCTGAACTTCGAGACCAATGCAGTCATCTATGGCGAAGAATTCGCGGAGGAGCAGAAGAGGGCGTTCCTGAAGGACACTGAAAACAGCTCGGAGCTGACATTGGCCGAGTACAAGGGCCGCTCCATCGCGGTCCGCATCAAGGAATGCGTTTCCAGGCTCTTCTCGCCCTTGCTCTGAAAAGGGTTGAAGGCGGCGGGGGTCCGGGCGCCCGCCGATGGTGCACGGCGTGAACCGGAGATCTCAGTACTTCTTCTGCTCGTCCTCGTCCCTCACGTCCTCGAAGGGGGCCTCCGGCTTGCATTCCCCATGCATTCCATGCATCCCTTGCATCTTGTGATGTCCCATCCCGTGGGCCGCGGACCCCGCGGCCTTCTTCAGGTTCATCTTGTCCATGATATGGGCCCTCCTCATGCCTGCCGCTCCCACGTTCACTATCCCGCTCACCATGGTCGAGACCGCGGCGGCCACGGCGACGACGGAAGCGAACATCAGGAAGAACGCCACCAATTTGCACAGCGCCATTTCATCACCTCGGCGTTTACGATTCGAGCCGCTTCGTCTAAATACCTTTTGGACCCCGTGCAGTGTCTCAGGAACGATACCAGCCGGCGTCCGCGGTCCGCATCATACAAAGCGAAAGGCATATGGCCCCGCTCTCTTTTCATGAACTGTCATGAAGCCCGTTCGAGCAGCCGCGGAAAAGGCGAGGGAAGCGTCCTATCGCCTGTCAAGCTTGCCCCTTGCCGTCAGGAACAAGGCTTTGGAGTCGATAGCCGAGGCGCTCCTGTCCCGGCAGGACGAGATATCCAGGGCCAACGCCATCGACCTGGAGGCGGCTGAGAAGGCCAAGATCTCCAAGGTCCTGGTCAAGCGGTTGAAGTTCGACGGGCCCAAGATCGAGGAGGCGGTGCGCGGCGTGCGCGCTCTGATCGAGCAGGAGGACGTGGTGGGAAAGCTGCTGTCGAGGACCGAGCTGGACGACGGTCTCGTCCTCGACAAGGTGTCCTGCCCCATAGGCGTGATCGGCGTTGTCTTCGAGTCCCGGCCCGACGCCCTGGTGCAGATCTCCTGCCTCTGTCTGAAGTCGGGGAACGCAGTCCTGCTGAAGGGCGGCTCGGAAGCCAAGGAGACCAACGAGGTACTGGCGAGGACCATCGTCGACGCCGTCGCCGGCGTCGACGGGCGCTTCGCGGATGCGGTCCAACTGCTCTCGACCCGCGAGGAGTTCAGGGAACTGCTGAAGCACGACGACCTCATCGACCTTATCATACCCCGCGGCTCCAATGAGCTGGTGCGCTCGATCAAGGAGAGCACCCGCATCCCGGTGATGGGGCACGCCGCCGGCATCTGCCATACATATGTGGACAAGGACGCCGACCTGGACATGGCGGTGAAGGTGTGCTTCGACGCCAAGGTGCAGTACCCCGCGGTGTGCAACGCCATGGAGACCCTGCTCGTGCACCGGGCCGTGGCGGAGGATTTCCTGCCCCGCATGGCCGCAGAGTATGGGAAGGCCGCGGTGGAGCTGCGCGGCGACGACGCCACCCGCAAGCTCATCAAGGCGGTCCCGGCCACCGAGGGGGACTGGTCGGCCGAGTACAACGACCTGGTGCTCGCCGTCAAGATAGTGGGCTCCTTGGACGAGGCGATAGAGCACGTCAACCGCTTCTCGTCGCATCACACCGACGCCATCGTTACCAGGGACGAGGGAGCGGCCCAGCGCTTCATGGACCTGGTGGACTCGTCCTCGGTCATGTGGAACGCCTCCACCCGGTTCGCCGACGGGTACCGCTACGGCCTCGGCGCGGAGGTGGGCATATCGACCAACAAGACCCACGCCCGCGGGCCGGTGGGGCTGGAAGGCCTGGTCATTTACAAGTACAAGCTTCGCGGTACCGGTCAGACGGTGGCGGAGTACAGCGGAAAGGACGCCCGCAAGTTCACCCATGGGAAGATCGCATGAGGGACCTCAAGGCCAAGCGCGTCGTGGTCAAGATCGGCACCAACACCATCTGCAAGAGCGATGGCACCGTGGACCGCGCCTACATCGAGGACGTGGCGAGGCAGGTCGTGGAGCTGGAGAGGAAAGGCGTCCAGAGCATCGTCGTGACGTCCGGCGCCATCGGCTCCGGCTCCTCCGAGCTGGGTCTGGACGGCCGGCAGAAGGACATCTCCATGAAGCAGGCCTGCGCCGCGGTGGGGCAGGCCCTCCTCATGATGGCCTGGAGGGACGCCTTCCGGGACCACGGCAAGAGCGTGGGCCAGGTGCTCCTGACCTATGGGGCGTTCTCCAAGCGGGACCGCTACCTGAACCTGAGGAAGGCCATCGATTCGATGTTCTGCCTGGGCGCCATCCCCGTGGTCAACGAGAACGACGTCATCGCCACCGATGAGATAGAGGACATCTTCGGCGACAACGACAAGCTCTCCGCCCTGGTGGCGAGCAAGATGGACGCCGACCTGCTGATACTGCTCACCGACGTGGACGGCCTGTACGACCGCAACCCCGAGGCGGACAAGGACGCCAGGCTCATCCCCACCGTGGACGAGATCACCAAGGACATCGAGCGCATCGCCGGGAGTAGGAAGAACGAGCGCTCCACCGGGGGAATGCGCACCAAGATCAATGCGGCCAAGATCGCCATGGAGTCAGGCTGCAACATGGTCATCGCCAACGGAAGGCTCGAGAACGTCATCGTCAGGGTGGCGGACGGGGAAGAGATCGGCACGCTGTTCACCGCGAGGTCGCAGTACACCAACAAGGAGCGCTGGATACTATTCGCCTGCCCCCTCGGGAAGATCGAGGTGGACGAGGGCGCGGAGAGGGCGCTGCGTTCCGGGAATTCACTCCTCCCGTGCGGTATTCTGTCGGTGGAAGGCAAGTTCAAGAAGGGCGACGTGGTCCGCATCGGCACCTTCGCCAAAGGTATCGTGAACCTCTCCTCGGCGGAGCTGCGCCCCCTGGTGGACGCATGCCTGCGGGCCAAGGCCGAGGGCCGGAAGAACGGCAACGGGCACACCGCGGTCAGCAGCGAGAACATCGTCATCCATGAATAGGCAAAAGGTCTCGGAGTGAGCCCGGTGTCCCAAGATGTTTCCCCCAGATCCCGGACCCGGCGGGGCCGCTTATTCTGAAATATTGGGGCCTCGTGAGCTTGGAACGAGGCAAATCCCGGAATTGCAGAATATGGGCCTGCAGGCCGGCCGCGCCGAGTTCATCCATGCTATTGTGCCATCCGTGCCCGGAGGCGCATCGGCCATTCCGCTGAATCATCAGCGAAATCAGAAAAATCAGAATTTTATATATAGCGGGCCCGCCCTTGCATGGCGAGGAGATATCATGGTCAAGGCCGCCAAGAACGATGATTGCTGCTCCGCCGCCGAGGCGGGGTCGCTGAAGGTAGAATCGATCATGAGCATGGACGAGCGGGGGCAGATGGTGCTCCCCAAGGAGATACGGGACAAGGCCGGCCTCAAGGCAGGGGACAAGCTCGCCGTGGTCACGAGAGAGCGGGACGGCAAGGTGTGCTGCATCTACCTGTTCAAGACCGATATGCTGATGGAGACCGTCCGCGACAGGCTGGGCCCGCTTCTCGACGAAGCGGGAACGGACAGGTGAGGCGCGGCGTCGATGGACCTCTTCACCACGACCTCGGAGCTCACTGGGCGTGACCGCCGGGAGCACCTCCAGGCCCGCCTGGGGTACCGCCGCATGGACCACCGGGTGGAGCCGGGCCTGTACCGCCTCGGGGCCCCCAATGCCGGTTCTCCGGTGTTCGTGTCGGCCAATTATTCGCTGAGCTTCGACGCGCTGCGAACCGCCCTGAAAGGGATCGACGGGTACATCCTGGTCCTGGATACCAAGGGCGTCAATGTATGGTGCGCCGCGGGCAAGGGGACCTTCGGCACCGAGGAGCTGGTGCGCAGGATCGAGGACACCGGCCTGGCGGGAGTGGTGGAGCACCGCACCCTGATCCTGCCGCAGCTGGGAGCCCCCGGCGTAGCGGGTCATGAGGTCAGAAAGCGCACCGGCTTCAAGGTCGAGTTCGGTCCGGTGAGGGCGGCGGACATCCCCGAGTACCTGCGGTTGGGAAAGGCCACCCCGGAGATGCGGAGGGTCACGTTCCCCCTGAGGGACCGGGCCGTCCTCATCCCGGTGGAGATCAAGACCGCGGCGCCGTACCTGATAGTGGTGGCGGTCCTGCTGTTCCTGATCGGAGGCCCGTTACCTGCCCTGATCGCCATAACCGCGGTCCTCGGAGGCACCGCCCTCTTCCCCATCCTCCTGCCCTGGCTGCCCACCCGGGACTTCTCCTCCAAGGGCCTCGTTCTCGGGGCCGTCCTGGCCGTCCCCTTCGCCCTGTGGTCCGTGGCCGCCGGCGGGGAGGCGGGGTGGGTCCTCGTCCTGTACGCCGTGTCCATGATCCTGCTGGTCTCCCCGGTGGTGGCCTACTTCGCCCTGAACTTCACTGGGTGCTCCACCTACACCTCGCGCACCGGGGTCAAGAAGGAGATTTTCCGGTGGGTCCCCAAGATGGCGGCGATGGCCATAGTGGGCGTTGTTGCGCTGGCGGTCTCGGCGGGAAGCTCGATGGGGTGGTACTGATGGCAAGCGAGATATTTAATGATTGACTATAAAATCAATTATTGCATTTATGAATCAAGAATCTGAACCCGAGGTTGCTATGGATCATCAGAGTCAGGAAATACCGATGGTCTTCGTAGAGGACATCGTCCAGAACTCCTTGAACACTCTGCGCTACCTGCCTGGAAGGTGCGTCAACTGCGGCCGCTGCTCCGAGGTCTGCCCCCACGGGGTCTTTGAGGCCGGGGAGAAAAGGGCCAGGCTCGCCGCGCCGGAAAGGTGCATGGAGTGCGGGGGCTGCCAGATGAACTGCCCCGCCGGAGCGATCGGCGTGGAGTCGGGGGTCGGCTGCGCCGCGGCGATGATAAAAGCGGCCCTCACCGGCAAGGAGGCGACCTGCGGCCCGGACTGCTGTAGATGATGCGCAAGGTTAAATCTCCTCAACCGGAATAATATCATCATGGCCGTTTCCACCATCCACCTTCGGCATGTTCTTCCTGTCCATCGTGCTGGGCTTCGTGGTGTATCTGGCTCTCGTGTGATGCGTCCCCGCGCTCAACGGCGGAGGCCGCGCCCCCTCAGCTCCTGCCATACATAGAAGTACATCACCACGGCATACGCCGCCCCCAGGATGGAGATGACCATACCGATCACGATGAGCAGCCGGAACAAGCCATTTACCGCCCCGCCGAACGACCCTTGGATGCCGGCGGGCAGAAGAGCTACCAGCTGGCCAAAGTCGAACGGGAAGACCGTCAGAAGATAGGACCATGACGCCACGGACACCGCCGCGCTGAGGACCTCCACGAGGCGGCCGATGTTCCTCCTTCCCGTCAGCGCCCTGGCCAGGTTGGGGACTGTCCCGAAAAGCATGGAGCCGTAAAAGGCCGCCTGCTCCGCCGCCCCGAACCCCGAAGTGAAGAACCCGTCGAGGAGCCCGTCCTGGAGATAGCGCACCACCAGGACGAACGCGGCAATGAATGCCGCGCCGATCAGGTTGCCTCCTCTCTCCCCCGCACCCAGGCGCTCCCGGTCCGCCTCCTTCGACACCGCCCTCTGCCACCACGTGCTCGTCGCGGTCGGCCCCGCCTCCTCCATGATGATGCAGAGGATGGCCCGGCCTAATAAATCCGCGCGGGGCGTCCACCTTATTATATCAGCGAGCCGATTTAGAGCTGATACAATGGCCGGCGAGCTCAAGCGCGAGATCGGTTTGTTCGGGGCGGTGGCCTATGGGGTGGGCACCATCGTGGGCGCGGGCATCTATGCGCTCATCGGGGTCGCCGCCGGGCGCGCCGGGAACGAGGTATGGCTGGCCTTTGCCATCGCCGGCGCGATCGCCGCCTTCACCGGCCTGAGCTACGCCCGCCTCTCCGCGCTGTTCCCGGTGAGCGGCGCCGAGTATGTGTACGTCGAGGAGGCCTTCAAGTCGCGCTTCGGCGCCTTCATCGTGGGCTGGCTGGTCATGCTGTCCGGCCTGATATCGGCCTCCGCCGTCGCCCTGGGCTTCGGCGGCTACCTGTCCGCGCTGGTGCCGGTGCCCCGGGAGCTGGCGGCCGCAGCCCTGATAGCGGCGCTCTCCCTGGTCAACTATCGCGGGATCAAGGAGTCCATAGCGCTCACCGTCGTCATGACCCTCATCGAGCTGGCCGGCATAGTAATAATGATCGTGCTGGGAGCGAACTTCTTCGGGAGCGTGGACTATCTCGAATCGCCCACCGGCTTCTCCGGCATCATCGGGGCGGTGGGCATAATCTTCTTCGCGTTCATAGGGTTCGAGGGGCTGGTGAAGATCGGGGAGGAGACCAAGGACCCCACCAAGACCATCCCCCGGGCGCTCATCCTGTCCCTGGCCATATCCACCGTGCTCTACATCCTGGCGGCCATATCCGTGGTCAGCATAATGCCGTACGGCGAGCTGGCCACCTCCCCGTCGCCGCTGGCGGACGTGGCCATGAGGGCCCAGGGCGCCGAGTCCGCCGCTCTCCTGACCGGGATCGCGCTGTTCTCCACCACCAACACCGTGCTCATAATACTGATCGCCACTTCCCGCATAGCCTACGGGATGTCCGTGGAATCGGTCCTCCCCAAGGCGCTGGCCACCCTTCACCCCGAGAGGGGTACGCCGAGGCTCGCCATCTTCCTGACCATGGTGGGCGCGATAATATTCTGCTTCATCGGGGACATCGAGTTCACCGCCAACATCGCCAACTTCACCATATTCCTGGTGTTCCTGGCTGTCAACCTGGCGGTGCTGCAGTTCATCCGGAAGGGGTTCAAGATGAAGCGCAGCGCGGCCCCTGCGGCCTTGGCGGGCGCGGTCACCTCCCTCCTCCTGCTGACCCAGTTCGACTGGCTGGTCGTCGCGGTCTCGGCGATCGTCATCGCGGTGGGGGCCCTGGTCTACAGGTTCGTGGCCTTCGACCTGCGGTGAACGTCTCCGCCTCCGGAGCCCGATAGGATTAATAGGTGCGACTGGCCAAGTAGAACGGGGGCCGAAATGCAGGACTACAATATCCTTGTGACGTTCCATCACAACGAGAAGGCCAGGGCCGAGGAGGAGGTGGCCAAGCGCATAAACGATTCGGGGCTGGTCCTCGAGGACCTCATGGAGTCCAGCGTTCCCGGCCTGCTGCTGGTGCGGGTGGCCGGCGATGGCAAGGAGGCGGTGAAGCGGCTCCGCGGGTTTGCTTTCAGGTTCCCGGAGATGTTCCGCTACACCTATCACTGGACCCCCGTGGAGGAGTGGGTCAGCTCCGACATTCCCGCCATGATCGGCGCGGCCAGGGAGTTCGGGTCCAGGATCGGGAAGGGCCGGACCTGGAAGATGGAGCTGGAAAAGCGCCGATACCACCAGGAGGGTTCGGTGCTCGATCTCATCAAGACGCTGACCGATCCGATAGATGCCGGAACGGTCGATCTCGAATCTCCGGACCTGGTGCTCAAGGTGGAGATAATCGGCGACTTCGCCGGCTTCGCCCTGGTGAGCGACGATGAGGTGCTGGAGGTCAACCAGATCAGGCAGACCATCGGGCTTGCGAAGATCACTTAGGGCGAGGACAGCTGGGGAGCAAGGAACATCGTCAAGGGCCGCGAGGATGCGCTTCACCGGATGACTTAACTATTGTGACTAATTACATTCACATACATAGTATATAAAATTTCTAATTATTTTACAGAACTTCTTAACAATAATAAAGATGAAAGGCCAACAATTATGATTTCCTTAATTAAAAAATAGCAACAATTGTGAACGTCGGATAGACGCAAATCATTTCGGACTATTTCCGTGAGATAGTATATTATCCTATTATCCGGACTTTTCGAAAAGGCGACGGATGATTTGCCGGTTGCCGCGGGGGAATCAGGTCGAGTTAGGGAATGTGAGTACATGAGCGACAAGGAGCAGATTTTGAGCGCGCTGGAGAGCGCGGTGCTAAGGGGTAAGAAGGATGAGTCCAGAAAGTATGCTCAGGAGGCCATCGACAGCGGCATCAATGCGCTCGACGCCATCGATGCCGGTCTGATCCGGGGCATGATGGTGGTCGGCGAGAAGTACGCCGCGCGCCAGATGTTCCTGCCCCAGGTTCTTCTGGCCGCCGACTCCATGTACGCGGCGCTTGACGTACTGCTGCCCCATATGCCTAAGGAGGCGGCTGCCAAGAGGGTCAACATGGTCATAGGCGTGGTGGAGGGCGATGTCCACGACATCGGAAAGAACATCGTCAAGACCATGTTCACTGCCGCGGGATTCAACGTCCACGACATCGGCAAGGACCAGTCCGCCGAGTCCTTCGTGGAGGCCGTGAAGAGCAGCAACGCCCAGGTAATGGCCATGAGCACCCTCATGACCCCGACCATGGACAGCATGAAGTCGTCCGTGGACGCGCTCGTCGAGGAGGGCGCCCGCAAGGGCGTCACCATCATCATCGGCGGGGCCCCCACCTCCATGGATTTCGCCAAGGAGATAGGCGCGGACCTGCACGCCGTGAACGCACAGGAGGCCGTGGCCAAGGTCAAGGCCGTGGTGTGAGGAGGGATGAGAAATGTCCGATAAGATGAGTCACATAGATCGTGCGATGGGTGCTCTGCAGGACCAGCCGGTGGACCGCCTGACCGCCTACCCAATCGCCTGCGGCGTGTGCAGGAAGCTGCTCAACAACGGGGCGGGGATCACCTATCATGACTGGGCGACCGACCCCAAGAAGTTCGCCAGCGCGTTCATCGCTGGCCAGAAGTACTTCGACTTCGATTTCGCCATCATGCTGATGGACCTGTCGGTGATGGCAGGCGACCTCGGCAGCCACATCCGCATGGACGAGCAGAACACACCCTTCGTGGACGAACCGGTCATCAAGGATGTGGAGGGCTACGAGAATCTGGAGGTCCCGGACATTACCGACCCCAAGAGCCGCAGCGCCACCCTCCTTGAGGGGACCAAGCTGGTCGTCGACGCGCTGGGCAAGGAGGTCATCACCGCCGGCTTCCTGGAGGGACCGCTGCTCGCTCTGACGCAGTCCCGCGGGGCCGAGTTCGTGTTCAAGGACATGTACGACAACGACTCGTCCAGGGCTGCGGTGCACAAGGCCCTGGCCACCATCACCGATTACGACAAGGCCATGGTCAAGGGGTTCGCCCAGACCAAGTGCGCCGGCCTGGTGTGGGACTACCTGTGGGGCTCCTACTCATGCCTTGGCGATCCCGAATACGAGGAGTTCGAGGGACAGAAGAAGTACGCGGGTTGCCTGAACGAGCTGACCTCCAAGGAGGGCATGGCGTTCTGCATCCACAACTGCGCTGACCTGCCGCACCTGGACACCCAGGTGAAGGCATGGAAGCCGGCCATCTACTCCATGGCCTACTACCCCCTGGTGCCGGGCAGCCCCACCGCCAAGGAGTCCATACTGAACGGGTACGCCGACAACACCCTCCTGGCCGGGAACATCGACCCCCAGGGCTTCGTGAGGTGGAAGCAGGACAAGATCGAGACGGTCACCAAGAACCTGCTGAGCGAGGTATCCGCGGCGCTGAAGGAGAGGGGGCACAACTCCCGCTACTGCGTCGCCTCCGGCTGCGAGGTCCCGCCGTCCGTCTCCACCAAGATGGAGAACATCAAGGCGGTCGTGGACACCACCAAGCAGTTCGGTCAGGTACAGTGAGGATGAAAAGAGTGGAAGAAGGCTCGCTCCACCAAACCCTTTCCCGCCCTTCCCGGCAAGCCCGTTCCAGGCCGCGCCGGGCGGGGCCCATGAGGGTCTGGAGCGGGGCCTAGGATGAGATAGCCAGGGCACGGTCCCTTTCCATGAAGTTGAACATCATGATCACACCGCCATGTCAGCGCGCCGTTCGAACGGCGCACGCCAGTTGCGATTATTATTATACCGTCCAGGGCATACGTCTCCAGGTGGCAGAATGAAGATAGCTCAGATCGCAGGTTTTTTGGGAAGTGGCAAGACCACTTTGCTCATCGAGGTCGCCAAGGAATTGGTCAACCGGGGAAAGAGGGTCGCCATCGTCGTGAATGACGTCGGCGAGATCAATGTGGACTTCAAGATAGTGGAGTCCTACGGGCTCAAGGCCAAGGAACTGTCCGGAGGCTGCATATGTTGCGAGATCGCCGGGAACTTCGCCAACACCCTGGCCTTATTGTACTCCAAGTTCGACCCGGACATCGTCATCGTGGAGCCTTCCGGGGTCGCCATCCCCTGGGGTCTGAAGAGGGCCGCGGAGTATGCCGAGGAGGAGGTGCCGGTCACCATCGAGCACGCTCCCGTCCTCACCCTGGTGGACTCCACCAGGATCGACACCCTGCTGGGGACGGTCCGCCGCCTGGTGGTCACCCAGATCAGGGAGGCGGACATCTGCCTCATCAACAAGGTGGATGCGTCCGACGAGGGCCGCATCAGGAAGTCCGAGGACCTGGTGAAGCAGATCAACCCCAAGTGCGAGATAATGCGCATCTCCACCCATAAGGGCCAGGGAGTAAAGGAGGTCGCCGACATCATAGCCAACCGGACCTCGTCGAGGTACGATGAGGCGGTGGAGAAGGAGCTGCTCCGGCAGCAGTACGGAGGAGGATGAGAATGGGAGAGATGGATGAGGACATTCACCTGGCGATGCACCGCGAGGCCGACGAGCTTGGAAAGTTCGCCACCCAGCTGTCGGTGCACGCGCCCGAGCCGATGCACCGCGAGGCCGCCGCGGCGGTGATCGACGAGATGCTGTACCAGATCACCAAGAACTGTTTCGACCACGGCGCCGACCTGGTGGGACATGTGAAGGCATTCCTGAAGGCCAAGAACGGCGCGCTTTCGGCCAGCCTCATAGACCTCGGCAAGAGGTCCAACGTCACCAACGATTTCGGGGAGGACGCCAACTTCCAGGACGCCGAGCTGACCCTGCACGTCATCGTTCACGGCATCTGGGACCCCGAGGTCAGGGAACAGTCCCTGCTGGGTATCGAGAAGGTGTTCAAGCAGCACGGCCTGGAGTATCGCGTTATCAAGGACTATTACGAGACCGAGAAGGGCATCGCCCACCACAAGAAGTGAGGACATGAGCGGCAACGAGGAGGAAGGGAGGAGCGTCAGGAGCGTTCACATCGACCCGGCCTACGCGATGGCGATGCGAGAAAAAGGGTTCAGCTGGAACACCCTCGCATCCATCCGCAAGGTGAGCTGCCCCCAGTGCGGCTTCATGTTCTCCCTGACCTACTCGAGGACGGTGGCCTGCAAGGGGTGCCCCATGGCCACCCAGAACTGTCCTAAGGCCCGGTGCGCCAAGTGCGACCACGAGTTCTACCTCAACGAGATGCCTCACGTGGGCAACAACAAGTACACGGCGCGGTCGGTGGCGGTGCACCAGTCCAATATCGAGAGCCAGTACAACGAACAGCTCGGAAGGAAGAGGCATCGCTGAAACCCTGATTCTTTTGAACTAGCCAACAAGCAGCAAGCAACGGAGAGTGCATTGATGAATGCGGACATCGACGGAGCAATGAACCTGGGACTGGGGATAGACACCGGCGGCACGTACACCGACGCCGCGATCCTTACCATCGACAACGGCGGCAGGGTCCTCAGCAAGGCCAAGGCACTGACCACCCGGGGCGACCTGGCCGAGGGGATCGGGAACGCCATTGAGCGGCTGGACCACTCGCTGTTCCCCAACATCCGCCTGCTGGCGGTGTCCTCCACCCTGGCCACCAACTCGGTGGTGGAGGGCAAGGGGTGCCGGGTCGGCCTCATAGTGGCCGGCCATGATGTGGAGTCCCGCATCCCGGTGGACGAGAGCGTGCGGATCAGGGGCGGGCACAACCTGCAGGGGAACATGGTGGAGGCGCTGGACCTCAACGCCGCCAGGGAGTTCATTCTCAAGGTGTCCGGAAAGGTGGACGCCTTCGCGGTGTCCAGCTACCTGAGCGTCCGCAACCCCGAGCATGAGGTGGCCTTGAAGCAGCTGATACAGTCCCTGACCTCTTGCCCGGTGGTCTGCGGGCATGAGCTGTCGTCCGCGCTCGGGTTCAACGAGCGCACCATCACCGCGGTGCTCAACGCCCGGCTGATACCGGTCATCGCCGACCTCATCGCTTCCATCAAGAGGGTCCAGGAGCGGCTGGGCATCAACGCCCCTCTCATGATCGTCAAGGGCGACGGCTCCCTCATGGACGAGTCGGTGGCGAAGGAGCGGCCGGTGGAGACCATCATATCCGGCCCCGCCGCCTCCATCATAGGAGCGAAGGCGCTGACCAAGCTGGACGACGCCATCATCGTGGACGTGGGGGGCACTACCACCGACATCGGCATACTCAGAGGGGGCCGGCCCCGCCTGGACCCCGAGGGAGCGGTACTGGGCGGCTGGCGCACCAGGGTGAAGGCGGTGGACGTGTTCACCTCCGGCATCGGGGGCGACTCCCGCATCGTGATCCTCGGGGGCAAGGTCCACCTCAGCGCGCTGAGGGTGATACCGCTGTGCATAGCCTCTTCCTCCTATCCCGGCCTGCTGTCCAAGCTGCAGTCGCTGAAGGGTTCCCGGGCCCGGTGGGTCCCCGCGTACATGGACCCCGATTCCGTTCCCCAGCCCACCGAGTTCTTCGTCTTCTGCAAGAACGTGTCCGGGACCGATGTCGGGCCGGAAACGGAGCGGATACTTGACATCGTCAAGGCCGAGCCGCGCTCCCTGTACGAGATCGCCGAGATCATGAGGGTCCACCCCCTCTCGCTCAACCTGCGCAAGCTGGAGGCCATGGGATCGGTGCTGCGTATCGGGCTCACCCCCACCGACATCCTGCACGCCGAGGGCTCCTACGTCGAGTACGATGCGGAGGCGTCCAAGATCGGGGTGGAGTTCCTGGCGGCCAACGCGGAGATGGAGGTCCCTGAGTTCATCCAGGTCGCCAAGACCGCGGTCATCGAGAAGATCACCATGGAGGTCCTCAAGAAGCTCATCCATGAGGAGGTGGGGGAGGCCAAGATGTGCGACGTCGCCACCTCGCTGGTCGACAACATGGTCCGGGGGACCGGCCGCAAGGACTTCGCCTGCAAGCTCGAGCTGAACAAGCCCATCATCGGCATCGGCGCGCCGGTCGGCGCGTACCTCCCGGGGGTGGCGGAAAAGTTCCACACCGAACTGGTGCTGCCGGAGCACTCCGAGATAGGGAACGCCGCGGGGGCCGTGTCCGGCAACGTCATGGAGTCCCTGGAGATGCTCATCAAGCCCAACCGGGGCCTGGGCACCATGGACAACCCGCCCTGCATCCTGTACTGGATGCAGGAGAAGAAGGAGTTCGAGACCCTGGAGGAAGCACTTTCCTACGCCCGCACCGAAGGCGCCCGCCTAGTGCGCGAGAAGGCCATCGCCGCCGGCGCCGATACCGTGGAGATCCTGGTGGACAACCACCGGAAGGAAGCGAAGCTGGACAAGGGCTGGGGCGGCAACGTACTGATCGAGATCAATCTGACCGTCACAGCGGTGGGCAAGCCCCGCCTGTTCTTCGAGGCCAGCTCATGACCGGGGTGAACGTGGTCATGTGCGCCGGCTTCTCCCCGTCCGCCCGGATGGTGCGAAAGGCCCTGCGCAAAGTCTCCGAGAGGGCCGACATTCTGGTCATCACCCCCTGCCCGGCGGGGGCCGGCCTTTCCAAGTACATCGAGGAGCTGAAGGACCTTGACCCCGCCAGGACCATCGCGGTGGAGGGCTGCGAGGCCTGCTGCGGCATGCAGACGCTGCTGCAGGCCGGCGTCTCGCCGTCCCAGCTGGTGGTCATGGAGAAGATTGCGGCGGTGGACGACAAGGCCGTGGCCGATGCGGAGGAGCGCATCCTGGCCGCCCTGAAGGAGGTGGGGCCGTGAGGGTCGCGGTCGTCGTATGCGGCGCCAACGGGGAGAGGGCCGCGATAATCGAGAAGGCGGTGGAGAAGTACTCCAAGAAGTACTTCGACCGCACCCTGCAGTTCTCGGCGTGCACGGTGGCGGCGTCGCCGATCATCCTGGAGATGAGCGGAGTGGAGGCCGCGCACACCGTGGCGGTGAACGGCTGCCGAAACAAGTGCTCCGAGATCCTGATGAAACGGGCCGGGATGGGGCCAAGAGTGTCCGTGGTCCTCGACGACGTGGTGGGCCGCGAGCTTGGCAAGTGCGGGAGCTGCGCCAGCTTCGTGTTCCCGGAGGTCAGGGAAGACGAATGGAACAAGCTGGCCGAGGTGATGGGGAAGGCCGTGGAGGATGCGTCCTGATCAGCCCAGGGTGCCCACGACCTCGCCCCTCACCGAGCGCCGGAGCGCCATGCTCTGGCGGACCAAACTTTTCATGTTCTTCGGGGTGACCCGCGCCACCGTGGGCAGGTTGTGCGGGAACACCTTCTCGAACTCCTTCAAAAGGTACTCGTTGGCCACGCCGGCGCGCTTGAGGCTGCTCATGCTCCAGTCGTCCACGAGGTTGTTGATCCCCTCCATGCCGGCCTTGTGGAACGTCTCGGCCAGCACCGAGGTGACCACGGTGTTGTCGGATATGACCGCGACCTCCGCCTCCCTCAGTGCGTACTCGTTGCCGTTGAACGACACCGACAGCCCGCCGCCCTCGCGCACCAGCTGGAACGCCTGTACGTCGGTGATCGAATCCCCGACGTACATGGTGTCCTCGAGGCCGATGCCCGTGCGCCTCCTTATGTCCAGGACCGCCGAGGCCTTCTCCTCCCCTCCCACGGGGTTCACCTCCAGCACGAACTGGTAGGTGGACATATCGGTGAGCTCCTCCCAGAAGATGGCGTCCAGCCGGCGGATGGTCTCCTGGTCCTGGCGGCTGAAGTCCTCGATGGTCTTCGCTCCCTCGGGAATGTGCATCAAGCTCATCCGCGAGATCTCGTGGGCGTACTTCTTGAGGATGTCGCCCTCCGACGGATCCATCTTCACCGAGTCCATGTCCAGGGCGGTGCAGTAGGTGTTCTCCAGCGGAAATCCGATGGCGTCGCATACCGCGGTGATATAATGCTCGTAGGAGGTGGCGACTATGAAAGGGGTCATGAACTCCTGCACGAAGCGCATGGTCTTCTTGGCCCCCGGCACGGTGAGGATGTTCTTGCGGGAAAACTCCAGCATGTTGGAGTCGGTGACCCCGCAAGCCCGGAGGAACGGCAGCACCAGCTTCAGGGTATCGCCCGCCTTGTAGTTGGGCCGCTGGAACACGTCGGAGAGGATGTCGTCGTACTTGCTGACGATCTTGAAGAACTCGTCCCCGTTCTCGATGAACTCGCTGCACAGCTCGAAGGCATTGTCATTCTTGGTGATGGGTCCCTCGCCGTTGCTGATGAACTGTCTCCATCCGCCCGCCAGGGTGTCCTCGAGCCCGTCAAAGTCCATTGTGAGCCTCCTTGGTCCTTCCGCTCCGCGTCCTTTCCGGGACGGGCCTCAGGTTCATCTGGTCCTTCCCTCCACCGTACAGACACGCATCCGTTAATTGAATTTTTCTATGGGGGAGCGACATGCTGGTAACATCCTCTCGTCCGGGCCGCCGCATCTACGCCAGCTCCGAGGCATATCTCCTGAGGAACCTTTCATCAGGGTATCCGCTGCGGCCATATGACGCTATGCTCAGCGCGGCGGCGGCCGAGGCGATTTCCCCGCACACCTCTAGGGTGGCGCCGTCGAGGTATCCGGCCAGGAACCCCGCCGCGTACACGTCCCCCGCTCCGGTCTTATCCACCACCACGGTCCTCTTCGCCGGCACCTCGATCTCGGAGTTCTTGGTGATGATCCATGAGCCCCTCTCCCCCCGAGTGCAGGCGACCACGTTCGGTCCCACGTCCAGCAGCGCCCTGCTCCCTTCCTTGGGCCCCAGGCCGGTCAGCAGCTCGACCTCCCGGTCGTTGACGAACAGGATGCGCGACCTGGCGACGAGATCGCGCATCTGCTTCAGGCCCCTCCTGGCGTACCTCTCCCCCGGAGCAAATGACACGTACACCTGGTCGTCCAGCTGCTCCACCAGGCGCTTCTGCGCGTTGAGGGGATTGTCCCCGGCGAACGAGCTGAGGTGCACGAACTTGGAGGAGTTGAGGAACCCGACATCGTCCTCGGTGAAGGAGAAATACTCATTGGCGTTCGGCAGGACCAATAATGAGCGGTCCCCGCCGTGCAGCATGGAAACGCACATGCCGGATTTTTGGAATTTCTTGACCCGGGAGGTGTCCGCTCCCTCCATGGACCTGAGGAGGAACTTCCCATGGTCGTCCTTGCCCACCACGCCGAGGAACCCGGTATCGTAGCCCATGCGGGACAGCGCGGCGACGGTGTTCGCGGCGGATCCGCCCCCGCTGCGGCCGACCAGCTTGCCGCGCCTGCCCAGGTCGTCGGAAACCTCGGTGAAGGAAGCTTCATCCAGGAACGCCTGGCCGCCCGGCTCGAACCTGCGGCCCGCGATGCTCAGGTCGGGAACCTCGTAGAACAGGTCCACGTTCAGGGCTCCAACTCCGATGACGTCCATGAAATGGACCTAATCAAATGCTGTTTAAAATACGTTGGGTGATGACGGTCCCCGCCGGGGGTCCGCAGAGATGCAGGCGATCTCAGAACAGGTGCTGCGCCTCAACCCTGGCGGGGCCGCCCACCGAGCAGGTCATGGTCCTGATGCCCAAGCCTTCGATCCTCCCCCGGATCAGGTCCACGTCGGCGGCGTGGGCGTTGATGTAGACCGTCGCCCCGGTATCGATGGAGAAGTAGCACCTCACCCCTTCCTGCCGCATCGCCTTGACCTCGAGGATCACCTTCACCGTCTCCGGGCGCCACAGCACCATCTCGTCCGCCCCGGTCATGGTGATGCCGTGCAGGAGCAAGGTGTCCGTTTCGGCCAGCCTGCCCATCTCGTCCACGTCCCCCCTGCGGACGGCATCCTCCATCCTGTCCAGGACCGTCGGCACGTACTCCAGCCGGGCCTTGAAGAACGGGGAGCTGAGGACGTCCTTGTGCGCCAGCTCGGTGAACTTGTGCGCCGGGACCAGCGCCACCAGCATGGCGAGGTCCATGTCCCCGGGATGGGGGACCTCCTTGGATATGGAGTCCCGGTCCCCCGTCCCCGCGTACCACCGGGAGAACCCTCCGGTCACGGCGCGGGACGCCGAGCCCGCTCCCCGGCGGGCATAGCGGGATAGCTCCTCGAGCGATAGCTCAAGACCAAGCGCGGCAGCGGCAGCGACGGTCAGCGCGGCGAAGCCCGAGGCCGATGCCCCCAGCCCGATGTTGGACGGAAAATCGTTCAGCGACACCATCCTCATCCCGGAGCGCTCGCCGGCCTCCTCGCGCAGAGGGTCGATGACGTCCCGGATGCGCTCCATGTCCCGCTCCGAGGCCTGTACCCGGTCGATGGTGGCGTGGTCGTGCTCATGACCGAACTCCACGGTGGTATGGGTGTGCATGGGGGCGGTACAGACAGAAATGGAATCGTGGAACGGGAGCCTGAGCCCCTCGTCCCTGAGGCCGTGGTACTTGATCAATCCCTGGATGGGGTGGGCGGCGGCGGAAGCTTTCATACATCAAATAGGACGGTGACCGACGGCTCGGTCACGTCGACCTCCAACATATGATAGGTCACCGCCTTTATCTCTGTTTTCGGCTCGTGCTTGGCAGGGTCGAAGGGCTCCCCCCTCGCCCGGCACCGGAGCTTTTTGTCGCCGAGCTCGACCTCGAACTCCACCAGCGCGAGGCGCCTGGCGTCGAAGATGAACAGTTCCTCGGACAAGAAGCTGTACAGGAGGTCCTCCATGGTGTCGCCCTCGGCCTCGATGATCGTACTATCCCTCGCCTCGACCCTGGAAGCGTCCAGCATGGTATCCGTCATCGCGTACGCGGCGTTCTCGAAGCACTCCTTCAGGGTGGAGCCGTGGGCCTTCACCATGACGTCGGCGGTGTGCTCGAGCCTCTCGTACCTCATGCGTCCCAATCGTAGCCTGGGATGATAAATTATTTGCCGCCGGGGACAGAGGTATATACATCTCTAGCGATGAGGCCACCTAATGCGCATATTGATCATCGGCACCGGGTCCATCGGCTCGGTGCTGGCCAAGGCTGTGCATGATATGCCAGAGGTCGACAGGGTCTACGTCACCGACCAGAGCAGGGACTACGCGGTCCACCTGATCGAGTCGCTGGAGAAGGCGCAGTACGTGGACCACACCAACGGGCAGCTCGCGAAGGTCCTGGGAGAGGTGGACCTGGCGGTAGAGGCCGCCACCCAAGAGGCGGCCAAGAAGTACGTGCCGTTCGTACTGGAGAACGGCGCGGACATCATGGTCATGAGCGTGGGGGCGTTCTCGGACGACGCCTTCAGGGAGAAATGTTTCACCCTGGCCAAGAAGCACCGCTCCAGGATCTACGTCCCCTCCGGCGCCATCTGCGGCACCGACGGCCTGCACTCCGCTGCGGCGGCGGGCATCAGCGAGGTGCGCCTGATCACCCGCAAGGGGCCCAAAGGCCTTCGCGGCGCTCCCGGCCTCGCGATGCGGGGCATCGACGTCGACTCGCTGACCGAACCGGCAGTGGTGTTCGAGGGCAACGCCCGCGACGCCTCGTCCCAGTTCCCCAAGAACCTCAACGTGGCGGCGACCATCTCGCTCCTCGGGGTCGGCTTCGATGAGACCAAGGTCACCATCATCTGCGATCCCACCGCGGAGAAGAACTCCCACACCCTGATAGTGAAGGGCGACTTCGGTGAGCTCCGGTGCGAGACGCAGAACCTGCCGTCGCCGAAGAACCCCGCCACCAGCTACCTGGCCGCGCTGTCGGCGGTGGCGGCGATAAAGCGCATCCTAGGCAACGTGTGGATCGGCGTCTGAGCGGACGGTAAAGAACAGGAAGAGGTTTGCGGGGATTTCAGCGGAGAAGGGCTTACTTTTTCTTCTTCGCGGCTGGCTTCTTCGGAGCCTTAGGGGCCTTCGGAGCGGCCTTGGGTTTCGCCTCCGCCTTCTTGGGCGCGGCGGCCGCCTTCTTGGCAGCGGGCTTCGCGGCCGGCTTGGCAGCCTTGGTAGCCTTCTTGGGCGCCTCGACCTCCACGACCTCGACCTCTTCCTCCTCATCGACCTCCTCGTAGTCGAGGAAGTCCAGCATGGCATCCTCCAGGTCGGTAAGGATGGTCACGGCCTCGTCCTTCTTCCCCTTGTCCAGCAGGTCAAGGGCTTCCGACACCATGTCAAGCATGCTCTCCATCTCATTGTCCAGGTCCTCGAATGCGGTTCCAAGTGTGACCATGTGATTCACCTTTTATTGCAATTGATATAACATTCCGGCTTTGTATATAAATGCTTAGAATTCGGACCGTTCCGGCGATGCCACACGTTCGTGATTAAGTATTTCCGAGCAAGGGTCAATCATGAAGCGAGTGAACCCATGAAAGAAAGGGTCTTGCGCATCTTCTCGAACCTCGCCGAGCCGGTGGACGCTATTCTGCTGATGAACGACCAGGAGCCTATGGCCGACGCGGGGTTCTTCTACGCCGCCGGTGTCGAGTCAGGATTGTTCGAAGAGTGTCCGGCCATCCTGTGGCCGGACGGCAGGGTTCAGCTCCTCACCTCCCGGTTGGAAGAGACCTCGGCGAGGGCCTCGTCGGCGGACATCCAGGTGTTCTTCTCCTCGGCCGAACGGGAGGCGCTTCTCCAGGAGGCGCTGAAGGGTGTCAAGAGACTTGGCATCAACGGGCCGGGGATCACCTGCCGCGGGATGAGGGCGGTGGAGAAGGCCGTCCCCGAGGCGAGGTTCGTGGATGTCGAGCAGGCCATCGGCAGGGCCCGGATGATCAAGGACCGCAAGGAGGTGGAGAACATCCGGGAGGCCTGCCGCATCGCGTCGAGGGTGGCGGACCAGATCCCCGACTTCCTCCGGCTCGGCATGCCCGAGTACGAGGCCGCCGCCGAGATCGGGTACCGCATGCAGAAGATGGGGGCGTCGTCCGTCTCCTTCGATACCATCGCCGCGTTCGGTCCCGGGTCCGCGGAGCCGCACTATGTGCCCGGGGACCGCAGGCTGGAGGCCGGGGACCCGGCGCTGTTCGACTTCGGGTGCAAGTACCGCCGGTACTGCTCGGACATCACCCGGACCTTCCTCGCCGCTTACCAGGAGAAGCAGGCCAGGCGCATGTACGAGGTGGTGCTGGAAGCGCAGAGGAGAGCGATCGGAGCGGTGCGCGCCGGCGTGGCCGGCTCTGATGTCGACGCCGCCGCGCGGTCGTACATAGATTCCACCGAGTTCAAGGGGAGGCTCATCCACTCCACCGGCCACGGCCTTGGCCTCAACGTCCACGACGGCGGGAGGCTGGCGCCCAACATCGACCTGGTGCTGGAGGAGAACATGATCATGACGGTGGAGCCGGGAGTGTACTTGCCGGGTGTGGGAGGCGTCAGGATCGAGGATGATGTCAGGGTGACAAAGGACGGATGCGAGGTGCTGACCTCGGCGAAGAGGGAGCTGCGGGTGATCTGATGGAGGACGTGCTGGAGAAGGCGGTGGAGAGGATGCGCGACCTGGGGGCGGGGTTCTGCGATGCCCGGTTCCAGGACAGTTCCGGCCTGTCGATAAGGATGTCAGATCGGGAGGTCCGCACCCTGGCGGACAGCCGGCTGGCCGGCGTATGCCTCCGGGCCCGCGTGGGCGGTTCCTGGGGCTACGCCTCCGCGGTGAGGACGGACCGGAGGACGCTCCTTCAATTGGCGGAAGAAGCCGTCGCATCGGCCCGCTCCGGCACCAGCCCGGGAAAGGGGATACCGGAGCAGCTGGCCAGGACCGGGACGTACCAGGCCAAGGCGCGCATCCCCCCGTCCTCGGTGCCGGTGGAAGAGAAGCTCGCTCTCGTCAGGGACCTGGACAAGGCGCAGAGGACCTCGCCTAAGATCATCAACACCAACTCCACCTATCTCGAGGGGGCCAGGACCACCGTGCTGGTCAACTCCTTCGGCTCCCGGCTGAGATGGGAGGACTCCCGCATCCGCCTGATGGCGATGAGCATCGCCTCCGACGGCGGGCGCAAGGAGATGTACTGGAACTTCACCGACGGTACTGGGGGAATGGAGCTGCTCCGGCAGTGCGACGTCAATGAGATGGGCTCCTCCGCGGCCAAGGAGGCCATCGTGCAGCTCGGGGCCGTCAAGCCTCCGTCGGGAGAGGTCACCTGCATCACCGACCCCGTGGTGTCAGGGCTTCTCGCCCATGAGGTCATGGGCCATGCCTCGGAAGGGGACGAGATCGTGAAACGCCGCTCGTTCCTCACCGACATGGTGGGAAATGAAGTGGCGAACGAGCAGATCACCATGGTCGACGACGGGACCGTGGAGGGCGCCTACGGCACCCTGCGGTTCGATGACGAGGGCACCCCGTCATCGCGTACGCTCATCATCGAGGACGGGGTCTACCACGGCTACATGCATTCTCTGGAGACCGCCGCCGAGATGGGGGTCCCTCCCACCGGGAACGGCCGCGCCCAGGATTTCGGACGGAGGATGTGGGTGCGCATGACCAACACCTTCTTCGAGGCCGGGGAATGGACGCTGGAGGAGATGATCGAGGATGTGAAGTTCGGCGTCGTCACCGACAAGATGGTCAACGGCATGGAGGACCCCGTGGGCGGGGGCTTCGAAGCGAAGTCGCTGCGCGGTTTCCTTATCGAGAACGGCGAGGTGACCAGGCCGGTGCGCTCCATGACGCTGACGGGAAAGGCGCTGGACATACTGAGGACCACCGATGCAGTGGGGGACAGGACCCAGCTCGACGCCGGCACCTGCGGCAAGGGCAACGAGGATTTCGTGCCGGTCTCGTCAGGAGGACCGTACTGCCGCTCCCGCATCACAGTAGGGGGCGATTGAATGGACCTCCGGGAGCTGGCGGAGGCAGCCTTGAAGGAGGCCGGGAGGAGCGGGGCGTCGCAGGCCGAGGTCTTCGCCTCCGTGGCGCGGACCGTGAGCGTGTACGTCGACGACGGCCGCATCAAGAACGCCGAGGAAAAGAGCGACCAGGGGATCGCGGTGAGGGCGCTGAAGGGACGGAAGATCGCGCAGGCCTCCTCGACCTGCATATCGGCGGAGGAAGCGGAGCGGTGCGCCCGAGCGGCATCCCGCCTCGCCGACCTCACCCCCGCCTCGCGCGCCTATGATTCGCTGCCGCACCCCTTATCGTCAGCAGCGGGCGTGAACAATCTCGACCCCAGGGTAGTGGACCTCCAGGCCGGGGAGCTGAACGAGATCGCCATGGAAGTGGCCGCCGCGGCGTCGGACCGCGGGGTCAAGGTGCCCAAAGGCATGGTCCGCGCGGGAAGCGTGACCACCTTGGTCCTCAACTCCAACGGGGTGGACATCGCCCACGACAACACCCTGGTGTACTCGGAGTTCGGCTCCATGGCCGACGGCCCGTCCCCGGGCGAGGGGGTCAAGAACTTCACCTCGCCCCGCCTGTCCGACCTCGACCCTACGAAGCTCGGCGCCGAGCTGGCGGAGCAGGCCAAGGCGGCAAGGGACGCCAAGGCCCTGAAAGGTTCATCGAGGCTGCCGGTGCTGATATGCCCCGGCGAGCTGGGAGAGATGTTCGACCTCTCCGTGGGCACGGCCGCCAGCGGCGAGAGCGTGAACAAGAAGCGCTCTCCGTGGACCGGGATGGAGGGAAAGGAGGTGTCGTCGAGGAGCGTCACCGTGCTCGATGACCCCACTGACCCGAGGGCAGTGCTCTCCGCGCCGTACGACGACGAGGGGGTGCCCGCCTCGCCGAAGAAGATCATCGAGGACGGGGTCCTGAGGACCTTCCTGTACGACAGCTACAACGCCGCGGTGGCCGGGAAGAGGCCGTCCGGCAACGGGGTGAGGCGGAGCGCGGTGAACTCGCAGTACCAGTTCCAGTTCCCGCTGACCGCGGGGCACTTAAACCTGGTGGTGGAGCCCGGCGCGAGGTCCCGGGACGAGATGATCGCTTCGCTCGACGAGGGGGCGGTGGTGGAGAAGTTCGCCCATCCCGACGTCAACGGCATCTCCGGCGCGTTCGCGCTGGAGGTGAGGCTGGGGCACCTGGTCAAGAACGGCTCCGTCGTCTCGCACTTCAAGCACGCCCTGCTGGTGGGCAACATGTACGAGGCGCTGAGGAATGTGCTGGAGATAGGGAACGACCCCGAAGCGGTCGGGTCGGTCATCGTGCCCTCGATGGTGTTCGACGGCCTGGAGCTGGTGGGGGCTCCTTCGATCAGTCCACATCCTTTCAGATATGGCAGCTCACCATGATCAGCGATGCCGACCGACCATTTCTCCAAGAGGTCCAGCGGCTTATGCCCTTACGCCGACCTCAGCCTTTCCTCTTTAAGCTCCCTTGATCCACTTGATGTTCGTCTCCATGATGCCGAACAGGACATCGCCGCTCATGCCGGACATGCGCGCGCCGAACGGAAAATGATGCTCGAGGTCCACGAACTGCTCGGTCTTCAGCGTGCCCTCGGGCCGCTGCTCGATGCGCATGTACCTCTCCACCTCCCGCTCCCCGAACGGCGTGGGCACCTTTTCCTTCCCGATCCTCTCGCCGTCATGGAGCACCGACCAGCCGGCCACGATGCCGCCCAGGTCGGCGAGGCTGCTCCCGTTCCAGGGGAACTTCAGGCGGGCCTTCTTCATGAACGGCACGCCCTTGGGAGTGACCTCGATCTCGTACTCGTGGTCCTTCTTGGAGATGACCTTGACCCCTATCGCGCCCTTGACCTCCTTGTCGCCGACGGTCCCGGTGACGGAGTAAATGATGTGGTCGCCCTTGTTGATGATGTCGTCCTTCCTTCTCGAAGGGGCGGAGATGAGGAAGGCGGTCGCGATCGCGGGCCGCATGTCCTCACGGCCTCCTGACCATCACCTTCATGCGGTCCCCTACCGCCTCGAAGCGGCGGGGGTCGCCGAGCAGCCTGCCCACCGGTGTCACGTCCGATATGGCCTCGGGGGCGCCGTCCTTGCTCGCCGGGGTGGGGCCGTAGAAAACGCACAGGGCCCGGCCGGTGGGCCAGTACGCCACCTCTCCCGGCTCCAGGACCTTCCTGCCGTTCTCCAGCCTGGTGACGTCCACCGGTATCTCGAAGTAGATCTCCTCGCCCCAGGCGTTGGTGCGGGCATCGAACGGCGCCGCCAGCCAGATGGCGTTCGCGGTGTCGGTATCGTTCAGCTCCACCTCGAAGTCGAGGTCGCCGATGAGGAGAAGGATGCTGCGGGACATGGTATCGTCGTCAGGAACGGGACATCGCCGTTAATTATTTTTCCTCCGGACCGACCGCACCAGCGCCGCGCTGATCAGCAGCAGGGCCCCGTTGAGCACGGCGGGGGCGGCCCATCCCCCGGTGAGGTCGCGCAGCGCTCCCGACACCACCGGCGAGAGGAGCGCGCCGATCTCCGCCACCAGGTTCCACATGCCGAACGCCTGTCCCATTGAGCCGAGGGGGGCCAGGTCCGCGGTGAGGGTCATGTGCACCGTCTGCATGGCTGCGAACGGCACCCCGATGGCAAATATCAGCACCCCGAGGACGAGGCGGTCGGCGCCTCCCAGGTGCAGGTACGCGCCCAGCAGGAGGACCAGCGCGGCGACCGCCGAGCACAGGAGCACGTACGGCCGTGTCCTGGCGCCCCCTCGCGCCCTGGCGCGATCGTAGATCCTCCCGCCCAGGGGATAGCCAGCCACGTTGGCGACGCCGAAGAAGCCGGCGTACAGGGCCGCTCCGGAGATGCCCAAGCTCGCGGACTCGGACACCAGGAGCAGGGCCCAGAACCCGAAGAACCACAGCGTGTACAGGATCGGGATTGCCGATACGTACATCAGCACCAGGTTGCGGTCCTTCAGCACCGCCGAGCTCTTCGCGCCCAGGAAAACGTAGATGACAGCGATGAGCACGCCGGCCACGGCGAGGACGACGGCTGCCTGGGCAACATCGCCGAGCCGGAGGTCGAGGGTCAGATAGAACGCGGCCATGATGGCGGCCAGGAACACCGCGCAGATGGCCAGGAGGCGAGAGAGCGGTCTTAGGTACCCGGAGCCTCCGTGGGGGTCCCTGACGAATTTCCACACCCCCAGGGCGACCAGGGCGGTCGGAACGGCGAATATGATGAACGGCAGGAACCACGAACTCTCCGCGCCCCACCATGATGCGAAGGCGTCCAGCATGACCGGCGTGGCTACCGTAGCGACGGTCAGGCCGACGGCCAGCCCGGCAAAGATCACTCCCTGGGCCAGCCCCCGGACCCGCTCCGGGGTCACCGAAGTGAGGAGGGCGCGGTCGTTGGAATAGTAGGCGCCTTCCACCAGGCCGGTGAGCACCCTGGCGGCTACGAAGGCGACCAGCGAGCGGGCGAGTCCAGTGATGAGCGTGGTGATCGAGGCCAGCGCCGTGCTCAGGACGATCATGACCTTGCGGCCATATTTGTCGCCCAGGTACCCCGCGGGGAACTGGGTGAGCATGTACCCGGCGAAGAACATGCCGTCGATGAGGCCGCCCAGCGCGTGGGGCATGGGGGCGTCGGAAAGGAAGGCGACGTTGTGCCCGATCATCCAGGAGACCACCGGCCCGGTGAGGCTGCGGTCGATGTAGCAGAACATCCAGGCCAGGAACAGCCACAGCCATACGGTGTGGTAGTGCTGCCAGCGGAACCCCATCGCCCTGTCCTTGTCGGCCCTGACGCGTGCTGCCAATCCTCGATCCTCCCGGTGACCGTTTCCTGGATTGGCAGGCTGGCAACGGCGAAACAATGCCTGTGGGAGTATCGGCGGAGTGTTAATAGTCCTTTTCGTCGCCGCGGGCCCGCGGCGCCTTGCGGACCGTAAGGCTCGATCAGAATCGCCTGAACTACTTGGTATCGATAACCTAAATTAACAGGGTAATAATCCCTTATCCATGTCCGAGAGTTCCAAGGGAATCACCTGGGTGAACCTGGGAGACCTGGGGGTCGGGCGTCCCAATATGGGCACCGGGACCGATGTGATGGTGTACCGCCTGTTCCAATTCTCGGTCCGCCACGTCCTGGAGGACCGTTTGGGCATCGAGCGCACCGAGGAGCTGATGAGGGAGGCCGGGGAGGTCGCCGGGAGGGCCTTCGCCGCCAGCCAGCTGGACAAGGACAAGCCGTTCTTCGAGTACGTTGCCGACCTGCAGAGGAAGCTGGCAGATCTGAAGGTGGGGATACTCCGGATAGAGAAAGCGGACCTGGAGAAGCTCGAGTTCGTTCTGACCGTCTCGGAGGACCTGGACTGCTCGGGCCTGCCCATCACCGGAAAACCGGTGTGCACCTTCGACGAGGGCTTCATCGCGGCGATAGCGGAGCACTACCTGGGCAGGAAGTTATCGGTCAGAGAGGTGGACTGCTGGGCCACCGGGGCCAAGACCTGCCGCTTCGAGGTCAAGGCAGTCGGGCAGTGAGGGAGGCCGGGCCTCTGAGAGATGACAAGGCAAGCCTAGATGACGTCACCGCCCTCTTGCGGGCCCTCAGCTCAGGCCGCCTTGACGATAGCAAAGCCCTCCTGGACCGGCTAAAGGGCTGGGCGCCCGATGACGGGGGCTCCAGGGAGCTGGCCGGGTCGGCGGTCGCCCTGGCCGAACAGATGGTCCTGACGTTCGATTTCCTGAACGCTCTGTCCGAGGGAAGATTGGACCAGGACCCTCCCAGGAACGTCCCGATGATGGGGCCGTGCAAGCAGCTCCACGCGAACCTGCGCCACCTGTTGTGGAACCTGGACCGCATCGCCGCGGGAGATTACTCCCAGGAGGTCGCGTACCTGGGCGATTTCACCGACGCCTACGCCGGCCTCACCGCCTCCCTGCGCCAGAAGCAGGAGCTAGAGGCCAGGCTGGGGGAGTCCGAGAGGCTGTTCCGGACCACCGTGACCGTATCGCCGAACCTAATGGCCATAACGGACCTCGAGGGAAGGATCGAGTTCATCTCCGACGCGGGGGTGAGGTTCATCGGCTGGCCCGAGAACGCCCTTCTGGGGCAGGACATCCTGCGCTTCGTGGTCCCCGAGCAGCGCGACCATGCCCGGGCGCTGATCGCCCGGGTGATCAGCGGGGAAGAGCTGGGGGAGCATGAGCTTCAGGCGATCGACGGTCTCGGCCATAGGATGAGGGTGGAGGTCGCCGCGGGCCTGGTGCGGGACCGGTCCGGCGACCCGGAGAAGATATTCCTGATAGTCAGGGACGTCACCTGGAAGAAGGAGCTGGAGGAGGAGCTCAGGCGGAGCGAGGAGAGGTACCGGACCTTGGTGGAAGCGGTCACCACTCCCATCTTCATCCTGGCGCCCGACACCCAGGTGCTGTACATGAACGAGATGGCCCGGCGGTTCCTTTCGCTGAGGGAGGGGGAGGAACCGGGCAAGTTCATCGATTATATGGACGAATCCTTCTTCCCCGCGCTCACCAAGACCGCTCTGGACCCCGGGAAAGATATGGAGGTGAGCGAGGTCCTGCTCCGGGACGCCGCCGGCCGCCGGGTCTGGGGCTATCTTTCGTTGAGGGAGTTCGAGTACGACGGCTCCAAAGCGCTGCTGGTCTCCTGCTCCGATATCACCGAGAGGAAGAAGGTAGAGGAGCAGTTGGCCCTGGCATCCCACAAGCTGGTGCTGTTCGGCAGCCTCACCCGGCACGACGTCCTGAACCTCGTCACGGTGCTTTCGGGCAACCTCCAGCTGGCCCAGGCCCACAGTTCGGATGACGCGACCAAGAGGTACTTAGAGAGGGCGGAGCAGGCCCTGGAGGGGATAAATCGGCAGATGGATCTCACCCGCGAGTACCAGCGCCTCGGGACCGTGGAGCCGGAGTGGATCGAGGTCCGGGCCATCCGCAATGAGCTGGAGGGCATGGAGCTGGGAGGGGCCGCGCTGTCGCTGGACCTTCCTGATGACGAGATACTGGCCGACCCTCTGTTCATCAGCTGTGTCAGGAACATGGTGGAGAACTCCATCAAGCACGGGGGAACCGTGCGCGAGATCACGGTGCAGGGGCGGGAGGGCGATAACGGGCTGGTAATATCGGTGCAGGACGACGGGAAAGGCATCCCCGCTCATGACAAGGAGAAGGTGTTCGAATGGAACTACCAGGGGCGCTCGGGGCACGGCCTGCATTTCATCCGCGAGGTGCTGAACATCACCGGGATGTCAATAAGGGAAACGGGCCAGGAAGGAACAGGGGCCCGCTTCGAGATAGTGGTTCCCCCGGGGTCGTACCGCAAGAGGTCCTGCCCCGGGAAATGGAAAAGAACGGAATGAAGGGTTTTACTTCCTCTCGAAGAGCGCGCGGATATCCTTGCCGACCGCCTCGACCTGCTTCTCCGACTCCTCTTTCTCGAGCCGCTTCATGTTCTTCAGGTCGACCTTCCACTCCTCAGACCACTCCTTGGCGAACTTCCCGGAGTTGATGTCCTCGAGGATCTTCTTCATGGCCTTCTTGGACTCGTCGTTGATGACCGCGTCCCTCCTGGTCAGTCCGCCGAACTCGGCGGTGTTGGAAACGGAGTCCCACATATGCATCATTCCGCCGGCCTGGATAAGGTCGACGATAAGCTTCAGCTCGTGAAGGACCTCGAAGTACGCGATCTCCGGCTTGTAACCGGCCTTGACAAGGGTCTCGAACCCCGCCTCGATCAGAGCGGTCACACCGCCGCACAGGACGGCCTGCTCGCCGAACAGGTCAGAGGTGGCCTCCTCGCGGAAGTCGGTCTCCAGAACGCCGGCCTTGGTGGAGCCAAGCCCCTTCGCCAGGGCCAGGGCTACTTGCTTCGCCTTTCCTGTAGCGTCCTGCTGCACTGCAATGAGCGAAGGAACACCGAACCCTTCCAGATAGGTCTGGCGGACCATGCGTCCCGGCGACTTCGGAGCGACCATGATGACGTCGTTCTTGGCCGGCGGGGCAATGCACTTGAAGGTGATGGCGAAGCCGTGGGCGAACTCCAGGGCCGCGCCCTCCTTGAGGTTGGGAGCGATCTGCTGCTTGTATACGCCCGGCTGCACTTCGTCGGGCAAAAGGACCATTACGACGTCCGCGCCCTTCACGGCAGCGGGGATCTCGGCGACCTTGAGACCGTCGCTGGAGGCCTGCCCCCAGGACTCTCCGTTCCTGCGGGCGCCGACAACGACATCAAGCCCGGAATCATGCAGGCACAGCGCCTGCGCGCGTCCCTGGTTGCCGTAGCCGATGACTGCGATCTTCTTTCCCTTCAATATGTTCAGGTCAGCGTCGGAATCATGATAGATCTTGGTAGCCATGCTAAACACCGGCTCTCAGTTCTTGCCGTCCTTATCAGGACTTTTGTATAAACAATGTTCGGCCGCCTTCTGCATCTCGCCAGCGCTCTTGTCCCCGCCGCACGCGATGATGAAGTCGGAGCCCTTGGTGGGTGACGACTCCCAGAAGCAGAAGTAATCGTCCTCGATGTACTCCGCGGTGTTCACGTCCTGCAGCGCCATCATGGCGTGGAGCAGCCGTCCGTTCATGGAGCCGGTGTCCGCCTCGATGATGATGGTGATGGTGCCCTTGGTCCTTGCCATGAAGGTCTTCTCGACCCTGATCTTTCTCCTTCCCAGCTCCACGAGGACCCTTTGGATGAGCCCTTGGGAGTCGTTGCCGACGATCTTTATCACTTCCATGTGCACCTACCTCTTATGACATCGTGGGCGCCCCCGCCCGCGGGGATCATGGGGAGGGCGTCCTCCTCCGCTTCAAGATGAATGTCGACCAGGTACGGGACTCCTGCTTTGTACGCATTGGTCAGCGCCTCTTTCAGCTCGGACGAGCGCTCGACGTGGACCCCGTCCGCGCCGTACGCCTGCGCTAGCTTGACAAAGTCGGGGTTGTTGTTGAGCTGCGTCCCGCTGTAGCGGGCATTGTTGAACAGCTTCTGCCACTGTTTGACCATGCCCAGCCAGCCGTTGTTGAACACGCAGACCACCACCGGGAGGTTCTCCGACACCGCAGTGGCGAACTCATGGGCGACCATCTGGATGCTGCCGTCGCCGGCGATATCAACGACGGTCTTCTCGGGGAACGCGCACTTGGCGCCCAGGGACGCGGGGAACCCGAAGCCCATGGTGCCGAAGCCGCCCGAGGTGATGAACTGCCTCGGATACTTGGCCTTGAAGAAGTGCGCCGCCCACATCTGATTCTGACCGACCTCAGTGAGCACGATGGCGTCGTGCGGCAGGGTGCGATTGATCTCGCAGATGGCGCTCTGCGGCAGGACCGGCGACGAGGTGAGGTCGATCTCGCAGGAGCAGTTGGCCACCATCTCGGCCACCCTCTCGGTCCAGGCGCTCTCGCCCCTCTGGGCGGCTAGGCTGTCTATGATGGCGGCGAGGGCCCTCTTGGCGTCCCCCACCAGGCGCACCTGGGTGCGGGCGGACTTGCCGGCCTCGCCGGGGTCTATGTCGATATGGATGATCTTGGTGGATAGCGGCAGCTCCGATTGGTTCCCGGCGCTGCGGTCGGAGAACCTGGTCCCGACCGCCAGAATGGTGTCGGCCTCCAGGAACGCCTTGCGCGCTGATTCCCTGCCATGCATCCCGATGATGCCGAGGCACAGCGGATGGTCCTCGGGGATGATCCCCTTGGCCATGATGGTGGTGGCGACCGGCGCCATCAGCATCTCGGCGAGCTTCATCACTTCCGGCCCGGCGTTGGACCATATGGCCCCGCCGCCGACCAGCAGCATCGGCCGCTCCGCGCTCTTGAGTATCTTGATGGCGTCAGAGAGGGCCGAGAAGTCCTCCAGGGCGGGCGGGGCGGAGAAGTCGGCCTTGTAGGCGTCCTCTGGTACCTCCGCCTTCTGCACGTCCGACGGCAGGTCGATGTGCACTGGCCCCATCCTTCCGCTGGTGGCGATGGCCACTCCTCTCTTGACCGCCTCGGGGATGTCCCGGGGGCTGAGGACGCGGAAGTTGTGCTTGGTGATGGGCATCATCAGGGAGAATGAGTCGGCCTCCTGGAACGCCTGGTTGCCCAGGGCGGAGGTGGTGACCTGGCCGGTCAGAACGAGCATGGGGGACGAGTCGACATAAGCGGTGGCGACGCCGGTCACCAGATTGGTGGAGCCGGGACCGGAGGTGGAGTCGCACACCCCGATCTTTCCGCTCGCTCTTGCGTACCCGTCGGCCATGTGGGCGGCGCACTGCTCATGGCGGACCAGCACATGGCGTATGTTGGACGAGAGCATATCGTCATACAGCGGGAGGGTGGAGCCCCCGGGGTACCCGAACATGACCTCGACCCCTTCTTGCTCTAACAGTGTGAGAACGGCCTTTGAACCTCTCAACAAATCACCTTTTTATCAATGAGCGAGGACACCCAAATCTGCTGGATGCCTCTACCTAATCAAGACTACCACTACGCCCAGAAGCAAAGAAACGGTGGCGCGGTTAGTGGTGGTCATCGATATCGCTAACCCAAATAAAGGCAATGGTATAAATACTCATGCTATGGGCTGGCAGTGTCGAAAATTCGTGTACTGGCTTGAAAAAAGCACGCCTATCGGCCTCTTCCGACAACGACTAATCCCTGGGCCATCTGCTCTCGTGACCCTGCGGGTAGCATACCACAAGGGTCGTCAGCCGCCCACTATTAAACTCGTGAGCATGCAGCTGAGATCAGCCTCGATTGTCCAATGACCTTCGGCCTCATCATTCGCTGCGTTCGGCTCGCTGACGCGGAGCCTGCCGCCTTCCCGCGTAGAGAAGGCGGCGATGTTCCTTGAGGCGTTCAAGTCGGCGTCCATATACTTAGCATGGTCCCTGTTCTCCTGACCTCGATCCAAGATACGCCGGCACGCCTGGTTGAGTGCGCTACAAGCGTATCGAGATTGTGAGGAACATCTGGTGAGAGATCAGCGACGATACAATTGGTATTTCTGGCTACATGCAATCCCACCTTTGGTCAAAGGTGGGTTTTCGGGGATACATATTAAAATATTCCAGTTATATTTGACAGAACGGAGGAGAGTTCAGAATGAAAGTCAGAGTCGGCGTCAACGGTTATGGGACCATCGGCAAAAGGGTCGCGTGCGCGGTGAAGGCGCAGGATGATATGGAGATCATTGGGGTCACCAAGACGAGGCCGTCTTACGAGGCCCGCTTGGCAGGCGCGGAAGGCTTCCCTCTCTACACCGCGAGCGCGGAGCAGACCGCCGCCTTCGAGAAGGAAGGCATCAAGGTGGAAGGGACCATCGAGGACCTGCTGGGCAAGGTGGACATTATCGTGGACGCCACCCCCGGCGGGGTGGGAGGGGACTACAAGGCCAAGTACGAGAAGGCCGGGGTCAAGGCCGTCTTCCAGGGTGGAGAGGACCACGGACTGGCGGGCATATCGTTTAACGCTTACGCCAACTACAGCGAGGCTTGGGGCGCGCAGTTCGTCCGCGTCGTCTCCTGCAACACCACCGGACTCGTGCGGACCTTATTCCCTCTGGACAAGGCCTTCGGCCTGGAGAAGGTCGCCGCCACCATCGTGAGGAGGGGCGCCGATCCCTCGGACAACAAGGGCTCCGCGCTTAACGCTCTGGAACCCGCGCTGAAGCTCCCCACCCACCACGGTCCCGATGTTCAGACCATCATGCCGTGGCTCAACATCACCACCATGGCCGTGAAGGCACCTACCACCTTGATGCACTTGCATTGCATCGTCGCCGACCTCAAGAAGCCGGCCAAGGACCAGGATATCCTGGCGGTGTGGGACAACGTCCCCCGCGTCAAGTTCGTCAGCGGCAAGCATGGCATCAAGAGCACCGCCCAGGTCATGGAGTTCGCCAAGGACCTGGGCCGCTCCCGCGGCGACTTCAACGAAATCGTGGTATGGCAGGACGGCGTGAAGGTCAAGGGCAACACCCTGTTCTACTACCAGGCGGTGCACCAGGAGAGCGACGTGGTGCCGGAGAGCATCGACTGCATCCGGTCCATGATGAAGCTCGAACCGGACGCCATGACGTCCATTCGCACCACGGACAAGACCATGGGCATCGGCAAATAAACTTCTTCGCTCTTCTCTCATCACAGCGGCGCAGGCGCCGTGCCCGGCCCGTAAAAAGGGCCGGGAACGTCCTCGCTTATTTCTTCTCCGTTTCCTCAAGCTCCTGGAGCGCCGGGCAGGTTTCGCCCTCCTTCTCCTCATCGCCCTCCAGCTCGCGCAGGGCGGGGCAGGAGCCGCCGGCCGCCGCGTCTTCCACCACCGGGCAGGTGCCGGTCTTCCTGGTCTTCAGCCAGGACGCGATGATCGCCACGCCTAGTATCAGGACGATGATGAGCAGCGAGATCTCCACCGGAACGTGGTAGATGTCGGCGATAAGCATCTTTATGCCCACGAAGGAAAGGATCCCCGCGAGGCCGTACTTGAGATAGCAGAACAGGTTCATGATGTGCGCGAGAGCGAAGTACATCGACCTCAGGCCGAGGATGGCGAACGCATTGGAGCTGAACACGATGAACGCATTGGTGGTGATGCCCAGAATGGCCGGTATCGAGTCCACCGCGAACACGATGTCGGTGGTCTCCACCACGATCAGGGCTATGAACATCGGCGTGCCCCACAGCACCATCTTCCCCGCGGAGTTCGGCTTTCGGACGAAGAACTTGTCGCCCTCGTAGCCGCTGGTGATGTTCATGAACTTCCGGAAGAGCCGGACCATCACGTTCTGGTCGGGATGGGAAACCTTCTCCTCCTTCTTGACCACCATCCTTATGCCGGTGAAGATCAGGAAGGCCCCGAAGATGTACAGCACCCAGTCGAACGCTTCCACCAGGGTGACGCCGGCGAGGATGAACGCGAACCGGAACACCAGCGCTCCCAGCACTCCGAAGAACAGCACCTTGTGCTGGTCCTTCTCCGGTACGCAGAACGATGCGAACACCAGGACGAACACGAACAGGTTATCGACGCTCAGCATGAGCTCCATGATATAGCCGGTGGTGAACTCCAGGCCGGTCTGGGGGCCCATGAACCAGTATATGCCGAGGTTGAACACCACCGCGGCGGAGATGAAGAATGCCACCTGCATCAAGGCTTCCTTGGGCTTGATCACGTGAGCCTTGCGGTTGAAGACTCCCAGGTCCATGGCCAGAAGTACGAAGATGCTCACAAGGAAAATGATCCACGCGGTAGCGCTCACGTCGGCCATTGTGCACCGTCCCTGGGTTCGAGGCCGTTCAGCCTCCATCACCCATTTAGTACTTTGGGCCCCTAAATCTTCTGAATATATAGGTTATTGCTAGAGAGCGGCGAAAGATCTCGCGCCCAGCTCAGTCCCGGGGGTCGTCCACGGCATCGTCGGAGTACCCTGCCTCCGCCAGACGGCAAAGTTCCTCCCTCCTGATCCTGCCCTCGGCGGTGCGCTTGACGGCCTGCTCGGCGGTGTACTCCCGATGGCACCGCGGGCACAGCGTCTTGAGGTTGCCGGGGTGATCGGACCCGCCGCTCGACCGGGCGATGATGTGATGGACCTCCAGCGACTCCCAGCGGTAGCCGCCTCTGCCCCGGCGCAGCGAGGCGTCGTACACCTTCCTGCGCCTGGCCTTGAAGTCCTCCCCGCAGTCCTGGCAGCGGTAGCGGTCCCGGCGCAGCACGGCGGTCTTGAGCTTGGTCCAGATGAGCCGCCTGATCAGGTCGGGAGTATCGTCGGAATAGGGGAGCTGGGTCGTTCCTTCCGGGTAGTACCTGGAGCCCTCGGGGAGCTCCTGGCGCATCCGCTTCAGAACCTCCTTCGCGCTATGCCACTCCTCGCACAGGCGCTGGGAGTTCGATCCCGCCCGGTGCCTTCGTCCGCAGCAGGGACACGGCACCGTCGGGAGCCTCACCGCATCCCCGTCCCATTCCCTCCATGGGCAGGCGTCGGCCAGCTCGGCATCGCACATGATCGGCCGGGTCTCCGAGCTGCCGTGAAAGACCAGGGCCGCCTCCCCTTCCCCCACCAGGCGGTTCGTGCCCAGCCAGCAGTAGCTCTCCCGCTCCGGGACCAGCCTGTGGCGGCAGGGGCGCATCCTCATCCGCCCGGGCAAGGGCATGCCGTGGCTTAATTTTGTCCGCCTCGCGCCGTCCTCCCCCGGGCCGTTGACCACGCTGTCACAGATTCAACAACTTTTATATATGGATACCATTTTGCCCGGAAAACAGCAGGCGAAACCCATGAAACCCCTTTTCGTTGACGATTCGTTCGAAGTATTAGAACTGGTCAGGTCGTATTTTCAAAATGAACTTTGCATAGATCTTCATACCACCAGGGATGAGCTGGAGGTCCTGCGCCTGGTAGCCTCCAAGGAAGTGGACGTGCTGATCGTCGACAACGATCTGCGCCCGGGCAGCGGCATTGACCTATATGCGGCCGTCAGGAACCTCGATTCCGATATCCCTTTCGTCCTGGTGGCGTTGTACCCGCCCACGGACCGAGTGCGGCGCTTCGTTCTCAAAGAGGGAGTGCCGATGGTCTACAAGAACGACATGGGAGCGGGCTTCCTGGAATCGCTGAGGAAGGTCGTGATGTCGCTCTCCCCGGCCCCCAACAGGGCGCACCATCGCTGAACCCCGCTTTCCCTGGCGCGGCCCCAGCCGCCGCAAAGATTTAACTTTCACTTCCAATATGGCGGTACCGCAAAGCTTGGGAGAGCTGTGGAACGGGGAGATAGATGAAGCAGTACAACACGTTGGATGATTTTCAGTTCGAGAACAAGACCGTCCTGCTGAGGGTGGATATAAACTGCCCCATGTCCAAGGAGACTCTGGAGATCACTGACGACAACCGCATCCGGCAGATAGTCCCCACTGTCAGGGAGATGGTGGACAAGGGGGCCAAGGTGGTCGTCCTGGCCCACCAGGGCCGCCCGGGGGACTGGGACTTCACTGACCTGACTCAGCATGCCCGCCACCTTTCCAAGTACCTCGGCCTGGAGGTCAAGTACGTCGACGACATCGTGGGCGAGACCGCTGCCGCGGAGATCAAGGCCATGCCCCGCGGCAGCGTCATCATGCTCAAGAACGTGCGGGAGCTGCCGTACGAGCAGGAGAAGAAGAGCATGGACCAGCACGCCCTCTGCGAGCTGGTGACCGTGCTTGCCCCCCTAGCTGATTACTATGTCAACGATGCATTCGCCGCCGCCCACCGCTCCCAATGCTCGCTGGTCGGATTTCCGGTGGTGCTCCCGTCCGCGGTGGGGCGTCTCATGGAGAAGGAGCTCACTGCCCTGCAGTCGGTGTTCGACGATCCCGGGCACCCCTCCGTGTTCATCCTGGGGGGAGCGAAGTTCGGCGATTCCATCAAGGTCATCGAGAGGCTGCTGAAGAGCGGCACCGCCGACTGGGTAATATTGGTGGGGCTGAGCGCCAACGCCTTCCTGACCGCCCGGGGAGTGAAGCTGGGCGAACCGTCCACCAAGATCCTGGCGAGCGAGCTGACCCCCGAGACCCTGGAGGCCGCCAAGCAGCTGTTCAAGGAGCACGGCGACCGCATCCTGTTGCCGTTCGACGTGGCGGTGGAGGTCGACGGGCAGAGGCAGGACATGATGGTCGGCGATCTCCCGGCCAATGTGCCCATCTACGACATCGGCAAATCCTCCATATCCAAGTTCGCCAAGGTGCTCGGCCCCGCCAAGACGGCGTTCATGTCCGGCCCTGCCGGCCTCATTGAGAAGGAGCAGTTCGCCCTGGGGACCAGGGAGCTGATGAACGCCATGGTGCACTCCAAGGCCTTCACGTTGATCGGCGGAGGTCACACCGTGGGAGCGGCCGAGAGGTTCGGACTTACAGAGAAGTTCTCTTATGTGAGCACGGCAGGCGGCGCCCTGGAGACCTTTATCCTGGGCAAGCCGCTGCCGGCGCTGGAAGCGCTGAAGAACGGGAAGAAGGCCTAAACCAGGACCTTCCTCATCCGTTCCAGCGCCTCTTCGATCCTTTCCTTCGGCTGGGTCAGGGCCATCCTGACGAAGCCTTCCCCGTTCTTCCCGTAGCCGCCTCCGGGCGTGACCACTACGCCGGCGTCGAGCATCTTGTTGGAGAACTCCGCCTCGCTTCCGCCCACGTCGAAGAACAGGTAGAAGGTGCCCTTGGGCATCTTGACATCAAAGCCCAGCTTCCGGAGGCCCTTGACCATGACGTTCCGGCGCGCCTCGTATACGTCCACGCAGTCCTGCACCATCTGGGGCCTCTTCCGCCCCTTGTACTCCCCGAGGGCCACGGGCATGGCCTTCTGGATGAACTTGGGCGCGCCGGAGTCAATCTGGGTCTTGATCTTCTTCAGCCCGGTGATGAGGTTGGCGTCGCCCACGGCGTAGCCGATGCGGTAGCCGGTCATGTTGAACGTCTTGGACAGAGAGCCGAACTCGACGGCCTGGCGGCCGAACTCCAGGATGGACGGGGCGACGTAGTCGTCGAAGGTCATCTCGGAGTACGGCGCGTCGTAGCACATGATGGTCTTCGTGTCGGCGCACCACTTCATGGCCTTCTTCAGGAACCCCGGGGTCGCGACCGCCCCGGTGGGGTTGTTGGGATAGTTCAGGTACAGCATCTTGGCGTCCTGGGGGAGCGAGTCGATGTCCGGCAGGAAATCGTCCCCGGCGTACAGGGGGAACTTCGCCGGCTGGGCGTCGCACAGCATCGTAGCGCCTTGCGCGTACACCGGATAGGCGGGGTCGGGGCACAGCACCTTGTCGCCGGGGTTGATGAACGCGCGGGCGATGTTGGCGAGGCCTTCCTTGCTGCCAAGGAGTATGACGACCTCCCGGTCGGGGTTCAGCTCCACGCCGAAGCGCCGGGCATACCATTCCGCCACTGCGACCCGGGCGTCCCTCTCCCCGGTCGAGGACGGGTACCGATGGTTGTCGGGATCGTCCAGCTGCTTCTTGATCTCGTCCACGATGGGCTTCGGGGTGGGCAGGTCGGGGTCCCCTACCCCGAAGTCGATGACGTCCACGCCTTCAGCCTTCTTGCGCTCCACCCTCTCTTCGATCTGCGCGAAGATGTACGGAGGTATGTTCTTCAATCGGTCTGCGAACTCGTAAGCCATATGATCACCAGTCTATCTCGCCCTGGAACACCCTCACCGCCGGCCCGGTCATGTGCACGGTGGAGAGGTCCTTCTTCACATTGATGGTAAGGTCCCCGCCGGGAAGGCGCACCTTGACGTCCTCGCCCAGCGGCGCGACGCCTTTCAGCCCCGCCGCCACCGCGGTGGCGCACGCGCCGGTGCCGCAGGCGTGGGTCCACCCCGCGCCGCGCTCGAACACCGAGACATTGAGCACACCGTCCCGGGGGCGCACGAACTCCACATTGGTCTTCCGGGGGAACATGGGGTGCGCCTCTATCTGCGGACCGAGCTCCCGGACCTGCGCGTCGATGAGCGGCTGGAATGTGATGAAGTGGGGGTTCCCCATGCTGACCGCGGTCCCCTGGACCTTCGTTCCGCCGACGTCGATGGTCCCGTCTATGAACCTGCCGTCGCACTTCATGGGGATGTCCTTGCAGTCGAGCCGGGGCGCTCCCATGTCCACGGTGGCCTCGGTCACCTCGCCCTCGTGCGCCTTCACCCTGATGCCCTTCATGCCGCCCAGGGTGTTGATGCGCATCTCCTCCTGCCGGGCGATGGCGTAGTCGTAGAGGTGCTTGGCGACGCATCGTATCCCGTTGCCGCACATCTCCGCCTCGCTGCCGTCGGAGTTCATGATCTTCATGTACGCGTCGGCGTCCCGGTCGGCGCGCACGTACAATATGCCGTCCCCGCCGATGCCGAAGCGGCGGTCACAGAGCGACCGCACGAACTCGGGGTCCGTGGGCACCTGGGAATCGAGGTCCTCGAAGAGGATGAAATCGTTCCCCAGGCCATGGTACTTCCAGAAGACCGTCATACCAATAGCCTCGAGGGCACCTTCACCTGGCGGAGCAGGTCCTCCAGGGTCTGCTTCTCCCGGATGAGGTTCATCTCGCCCTTGTGCACGAGCACCTCGCGGCACAGCGGGCGCATGTTGTAGTTGGAGGACATGGTGAACCCGTACGCGCCGGCATCGTAGGCCACGATTATGTCGCCCTCGTCGAGCTTCGGCAGCTCCCGGTCCTTGGCGATGTGGTCCCCCGTCTCGCATATCGGGCCGACGATGTCGTACTTCGCCTCGGCCGGCCTGTCGAACTTGTTGGCCACCGCGACACGGTGGTAGGAGCCGTAGAAGGCCGGGCGGACCAGGTTGTTGAACCCCGCGTCGGTCCCGGCGAACTTCTTATCGGGGGTGTCCTTGAGGTCGACCACTGTCGCTAGGAGCACGGTGCTGTCGGCGATGATGTAGCGGCCCGGCTCCACCACGATGGTCCTAGCGGTGGTGCCGGCCTTGATCCTTCCGGTAACCTCTTCCGCCAGGAGGTCAAGGTCCATAACGCTCTCCTCGGGGCGGTACGGAATGCCGATGCCGCCGCCGATGTCGATGAACTCCAGCTCGATGCCCAGCTTGGACTCCAGCTCCTGGGCTATGGTCACCAGGACCTCGGTCATCCGGATGAACGGCTCCACCGCCTGTCCGCCGGAGCCGATGTGGGCGTGAAGCCCCTTGGGCCGGAAGCCCAGCTCCAGCGCCCTGGCGTAGGCGTCGATGATCTGGTGCTTGGGCACCCCGAACTTGGTGGACTTGGCCCCGGTGATGACCTTTTCGCTGTGCCCCGATCCCACTTCTGGGTTCACCCGGAACGACAGCGGGAGCTCGGTGGTGATCTTGGACAGCCTTTCCAGCTCGGACAGCGAGTCCACGTTTATCGGCACCCTCTTTGACGACACTGCCCTGAGCTCGTCGTTGGAGACGTTGACGCCGGTGTAGAGTATGCGGTCCGGAGAGAATCCAGCGCGCAGGCAGGTCTCCACCTCCCCGATGGACACGGCGTCGATGCAGCTGCCCTCCTGCTCAAGTATGCGGAGTATGGCCAGGTTGGTGTTGGCCTTGCAGGCGTAGTTGATGCGGGTCGGCATCCGCTTGGCGAAGGCACCGTACACCGCGCGGTAGTTCTCCCTTACCGCGTCCTCATCGGTGACATATATCGGCGAGCCGAACCTCTTGACGATGTCGACGGCCCTGGCCCCGCCGATGAGCATCTGGCCGTCAACGTGCTCGAACTTTCTCATCTTAACCACCTATGAATGTGTTGTGAATGCTCCGGACCGCGTCCAGGGCCTTCTCGCTGGGCACCGCGAAGTTCAGCGCCACGTCCGAGGCGCCCTCGGATATCATCTCGATATTGGCGCCGATCTCGGCGACGTTGGCGAACACCTTCGCGGCAACGCCGGGCATGTTTATCATGTTGTCCCCGACACAGCATATCAGAGATACATTACCTTTCACGGTGAGCTTCTCGATCTGCGGCTCGTTCAGGGCGCTGATGCGCCTGATGACCTCGTCCACCGCGGTGGTCGGCACGACCACCGCCAGAGTGGAGAGGGACGTGGACACCGCGTAAGTGTTCACGGCAGCGTCGGAGATGGAGCCGATGAGCCTGGAGATGAGGCCGGGCTGGTAGACTATCTCCGAGGAATAGATCTTCACGATGGAGAGGTCGCATTTCACGGCCACGGACCTGAGCAGGTCGCCGCCGTCGGACTTCTGCCTCCTGATGAGCGTCCCGGGGGCCTCGGGGTTGAAGGTGTTCTTGACGGTGAGCGGTATGTTCTTCTTCCTCACCGGCTCGATGGTGCGGGGGTGCAGGACCTTGGCGCCGAAGTAGGCAAGCTCGGCCGCCTCGCTGTAGTCCATCTCGTCGATGGTCCTCGCGCCCGTAACTGCCCGGGGGTCGGCGGTCATGAACCCGTTGACGTCGGTCCAGATCTCGCACATATTAGCGTCCAGGCCGAAGGCGACCACGGAGCCGGAGTAGTCCGAGCCGCCCCTGCCGAAGGTCATGGGGACCCCCTTGCGGTCAACGCCGTAGTATCCGGTGTGCACGGGGGTCTTGCCCTCCTCAAGCAGGGGGATGATGTTCTTCTTCATGTTGCGGTATGTCGCCTCGAGATTGGCGGAGCCGTTGCCCGGCGTGCCTTCGGCGATCAGGCCGGACTCCTCGGAGGATACGGCGATGCCGTCCACGCCGCGGCTCTGCAATATATGCGCTACGGTGATGGTGGAAAGCCTCTCCCCCCATGAGGAGATGAGATCGTCCAGCACCGGGTCCGCGTCGGCCTTCTTCCTCGCGTCCAAAGCTTTGGACAAACCGCCGATGCTCTCGTCCAGCGCCTTCCCGTACCTCTCGAAGACATCGGGCTTCATGAGGATCTTGCCCGCGGAAGCGTATTTGGTGCGCACCTGGCCGACGAACTCGCCGGTGTCGGGGCGGTCCCTTATGCAAGCTATCAGCGAATTGGTGACCCCGGACATGGCGGAGACCACCACTACTTTCTTTGCCGGTTCGTTCTTGATTATGGAGGTCATCCTCTCCAGCGCGTCCACGCTGCCCACGCTGGTGCCCCCGAATTTCATCGCCTTTATCATGTTCCCAGCCCCAAAACCCCGTCCATGGAGTGTATCTGGCCATCGCGCTTGTCCGCCACCCACCTGATGGCCAGGACGCAGCCCTCCGCGAACGCTTCGCGGGAGTGGGCGCGGTGGGTGAGCTCGATCCTTTCCTTGTGGCCGGCGAAGATGACGGTATGCTCGCCCACCACGTCGCCGGCGCGGACGGAATGGATCGCTATCTCCCTTCCTCTCGCTCCCACGTTCCCCTGCCGGCCGTACACCATCTTCTCTACTCCGGTAGCCTGGGCTATGATCTCGGCGGCCTTCTTGGCCGTGCCCGAGGGAGCGTCCTTCTTCTGATCGTGATGCACCTCGATTATCTCGACCTCATAGTCCTTCAGGTTCGCGGCCAGCTGCCGGCAGGCGCTGAAGAACACGTTCACGCCGATCGAGAAGTTGGGAGCGACCACCGCAGCCGAGCCGGTTGTCCGGAGCTTCTCGCGGAAAGCCTCCATGCTCTGCGGAGAAATGCCGGTGGTCCCGACCACGATGTTCAATCCCTTCCTCTGCACTTTGGGGAGGTTGCCCTCCGCCGCGGAGGGGGAGGTGAGGTCGACGTACACGTCAGCGTCCTTGGTGGCCTCGGCGAGCCTGTCCGCTCCGACCGCCGCGACGCCCGGCGCGACCTCCTTCCCCACGCTGGCGCTGCCCTCAGAGACTATCGCGGCCACCAGCTCCATGTCCTCCTGTTCGGACACCAGCCTGCACACCAGGCCACCGAGCTTTCCGGTGGCCCCGCCCACTGCGACCCTGATCATGCTTTCACCACGCTTTTAGATGAGCCCATATGATGACAGGGTCTTCCTGAGGGAATCGAGGTTCGCTTCGCTCATGTCGCACAGCGGCAGGCGGAACGGACCGGACGGCTTGCCCATGACGCGGAGGGCTGTCTTGACCGGGATGGGGTTGGTCTCGATGAACATCGCGGCGACCAGGGGGATCAGGTCAGCGTTGAGCCGTCTCGCTTCCTCCAGCTTCCCCGCGTTCATGGCCTTGACCAGGGAGACCACCCTGTCCGGGACGATATTGGACACGACCGATATCACGCCCTTGGCGCCCACGGCCATGGCCGGCACGGTGAGCGCGTCGTCGCCCGACAGGACCGTGAAGTCCTTGGGCGCGCTGGCGGCTATGGCGGCCATCTGGGCCAGGTCGCCGGACGCTTCCTTCACTCCCGCGATGCCGGGGATCTCCGCCATCTTCAGCATGGTGGCGGCGTTTATGTTGGACCCAGTCCTCGACGGGATGTTATACACTATGATGGGGATATCGACCGCGCCGGCGATGGCCTCGAAGTGCTTCACGACGCCGGCCGGGGTGGGCTTGTTATAATATGGCGAGACGGAGAGCAGGGCGTGCGCTCCCAGGTCCTGGGCCGCCTTGCTGAGATGAACGGCCTCGCTGGTGGCGTTGGCCCCGGTGCCGGCGACGACCCTCGCTCTCTTGGCCTCGTCGACCACGATCTCGATGACCCTGAGGTGCTCCTGGTAGTCCAAGGTGGCCGATTCGCCGGTGGTGCCGCAAGGCACCAGCATGCTGATGCCGTTGTCCTCCTGGAACCTGACCAGCTCCCTCAGGCCATCCTCATCGATCGCCCCGTCCCTTCTCATCGGAGTGATGATGGCGGTGGCGCATCCGGAGAACATCTCACGAGCCCCCGAAGTGCTCCTTCAGGATCAGCCTGGTCCTGGTGGATTGAACGTTGTCGAAGCGGCGGATGCGCTCGATGATTTCGTTGAGCTGAGGGGACGACGTCACATCGATAATGGCCACTACGTCCTCCTCTCCCGTGACCTCGAATACCTCGGACACTCCTTCGAACGTCGCTATCTTGGTGGAGACATCGGAGGTGTTGACGTTGACGTTGATCTTGATCTCGATGATGGCCTTGACGTTCTTGCTGGAGGTCTTTATGGTGAAGCACTGGATGACGTTGTCGTCGACCAGCTTCCTGACCCTGCTTCGAATGGTCCCCTCGGAAACCTTCAGCTGGTTCGCGATATCTACAAAGGGGCGGCGAGAGTCCCTCTTAAGTATCTCTATTATCTTTTCGTCCAAGTAATCTATCACAGGCTTTCTCTCCTTTTGCAAGACTTTTACGATTTTCCCTGCGGTTTTTGATGATAACGGGGTATTATTATTAAACTTTGTGTAAGAGGGAGGCTCCACTGCGAATCAGGGGGATGCGGAAGCCGCATATCGCAACGAACCTTGTATTCCGGCCGGGCCCGGTCCAGAGGTCAGTAGCCAACCCTCTTTCCGGTGAGGGATTCCAGGTCCACCCTGATGACGGCCATGTTCTCCAGGCCTTGTCCGCTGTAATTGAACCCGGCCTTGCCGAACTGCTGCTCCACGATGATGTCCATAGCCTCGCGCTTCTCCTCGGGGTCCTCCACGAACCGAGCTCTTCCGGACCCGATCACGCTCTTGAACCTGAAGGCGATCCTGTGGGGGCCGCCGGGGGACCCCGGGACCATCTCGTAGCCGGTGTCCACGACGAAGCATACGCGGGGGTCCCGCTTCAAGGCCTCGATCTTCCTGCCCTCCCTGGACGAGTGCAGGTACAGCCGCCCGTCCCGATAGCCGTACGCTGTGGGGAGCACATAGGGGCCGCGGTCATCGCACATGGCGAAGCGGCACACCTTCTCCTTCCTGAGCAGTTCCTCCATCTCTTCCCGGTCGGTGATCACGTCCTCCTTAAGCTTCATGAGGGATACATGGGGAAATGGAGAGAATAAATGTACGGGCTCGCTCCCCGGCGCCGGCCATCAGGGGCGGGGACAGGCGCGCGGCCGGTCGGCTTTGCTCGCCCGCCCGTGCTCTCACGCGGGGGCATCCTTCCTCGCCTTGTTGGCGAGATCGTGCGCCCTCCTCAGGGGCTTGGGGATGCCCCGGTCCAGGAGTTGCGAGCAGATCTCCGTGGCCGTGCCCAGCGATACTCCCGTGCCCACGGACACGTACGTCGCCTTCTTTCCTTCCCTGAGCATATGCCCGGCCACCTGTCCGTCCAGAATTATGGGCGAGCTCTCCGCCTCCGGCCGTTCGACCTTTCCGACCAGCAAGCTCTTGGCCGCCCCGACCGTAGGTATCCCCAGGCAGGTGCCGATGTGCGAGGCGATGCCCGCGCCCCGGGGGTGCAGGACCCCCTGCCCGTCAATGAGATATACGGTCCCGTCTTCCGGCCGGATGAGCGGGCGCAGGGCCGGCATCTCCCTGAACGTGAGATAGGTGGGGATGTACGGGAACTTCACCGTGCTCTCCATGGTCCTCTCTTCCACCAGCTCGCCGCTCTCCCAATCGTAGATCGCGATGGCGCTGAAGGCCCTCTGCCCCTCATAGGATACGTCCAGCCCGGCCACCCTGCGGAGCTTTCCGAAGTCGTCCCTGTCCGCGATGCGCTCCCGCACTAGCTCCTGCTCCTGGCGCAGCTGTTTCAGCACCGGGGGGATGCGGAATCCCCTGAACCTGATGGCGTCAAAGGAGGCGACGCGTTCACCATCCACTTCCACTCCCTCGGAATGTAGGAGCTGGACCTTGCGCTCCCTTCCCTTGCCGTAGCCGTCGTACCACCCTACCGATCCGTCGGAATAGACGATACGATGGCAGGGGACGACGATGGGGGTGGGGTTGTGGCACAGTATCTCGCCCACCGCCCTGGCGGCCACCTTGTCGCCCAGCGCGGAGGCGATGTCCCCGTATGTCGAGACCATCCCCCTTGGTATCTGCGAGGTGGCCTCGTATACCAGGGCCGCGATATCGACTTCGGTGCTGCAAGCTGGCATCAATGCCTCTCCTTGGGCTGGTCGGTGCATCATCGCGCCCCCTGTGCGACGAAAGCCCGCAGGAGGATTAAATCTTTGGACGTGGACGTCAGCAGCATCAGGCTTCGCCCCCTCCTCGGAGATTCACTGCCTGGTCCCGTACCTGTCGTAGTGCACCAGTTCGTTGAGATGCTTCCTGGTCCGGGCCTCCGGGGCCTCATCAGGATATCCGAGCGTCAGGCAAACCGCCACCTGGCGGTTGGCCGGCACTCCCAGTATCTCTCCGACCTTAGCGGGGTCGAACGCCCCGATCCAGCAGGTGCCTAGGCCCCTGGCGTGCGCTTCCAGGGTGATGTGGTCGATGGCGATGGTCAGGTCGACCTTGCCCCACTTCTGCTGGGGGTCCTCGATGCCCGCCAAGAACACCGAGCAATCCTCCACGAACTTCTGGTTCTTGCACGCCGCGACCAGCTCGGCCTTTAGCTCAGGGCCCTTGACCGCTACCAGCTCCCAGGACTGCCGGTTCGCCGCGCTGGGGGCCGCCCTTGCCGCCTCCAGGACCTCGCTGAGGGTTTTCTCGGGCAGGTCCTTCTTTACGTACTTTCGAATGCTCCTTCTTCCCTTGATGGCGGTGGTAACGTCCATGGCGGCTCCTCCAACTCTCTTCTCAGGCCGAATATCCAGCTCGCGATTAAAAAAAGTTGGGTACCCTCTCCGCCGTCGGAGCCTCTATCTCGTTCATTATTGGAAGCGGCCGCGAGCCTCCCCTTTCATGTTCGCCGATCGATCGGGGAAAGAGGGAATGGAAGAGGTTTACGGCCCGTCCGTAGGCGGGGCGTTCCTGAAGGTGACCATTTCCTGGGGCAGCGCGATCTCGATGCCTTCCTCCCGGAACTTCTTGTAGATCTCCGTCCTGATCTCGGTGGCCACCCTCCACTGCTTCCTGACATGGTCGACCCAGAACCACAGCCTGAACTCCACGGCCGACTCGCCCAGCTTGGCCAGGCGGAGGAAGGGGAGCTGCCCCTCCTGCCTGACCACGTCGGGGTGCTTGCTCACGATGTCCATGAGGATGGCCCTGGCCTTGTCCAGGTCGGTGCCGTAGACCACCCTGACGTCGGCGTACACGCAGCGGTGGTTGTCCGGCCTGGAGTGGTTGATGACCCTCTTGTTGGCGACCTCATTGTTGGGGACGATGATCATCTCGTGGTCATAGGTGTTGTACAGCTGGGTGGAGCGAATGCCCACTCTCTTGACCTCGCAGACCTCTCCGGTGTCAAGCTCGATGAGGTCCCCGACCTTGAAGGGACGGTCCAATAGGAGCTGGATGCCGGAGAACACGTTCCCCAAGGTCTCCTGCGCGGCGAAGGCCACGATCAGGCCGACCACCCCCATGCCGGCCACCAGCAGGGTGAGGTCCACGCCCACCACGTCAAGCACCAGGCCGACGCCCACCACGGGGATTGCAATGATCCCCACCTTGTGTAGCAAGGGGACGAGGACGTCGTCGATCTCGGTATCGCTCTTCTTGGCCCACTTGTCGGCGTAGTGGATGACCACCCGGTCGAATACGCGGTAGGCGATCCAGGTTGCGACCAGCGCGACGATGATCTGATAGGCTTGCCAGATCCGTATGTGCCATTCGGTGGGGATGTTCACAATGGATAGCGAGTCCACCAGGCCGAACAGGACTATGAGGATGAACATGGGCATCCTGACGATCTGCACGATGCGGTCGTCCAGGTCTGTCCTGGTCTTCTTGGTGAACTGGTGGATCAGGGGGTTCACCACGAAGTATATGGCCGCAGCGATGGCCACCCAGACGGCCAAGGTGATGATGAAAGACCACAGTAGGGTGTTGAACGGGGAGGGAAGATCATTGGCCCACATCCCGAAGATCCTGTTGCCGGTGGACTCGAACATGGCATGCAGGGTGACCTGGGCGGTCCTCTCCAGATGCACGGAAGCGGATGGGTCCCCGTTGAGCTTGGTCAGGTCGAAGGCCATGCTCAGGACCAGGTCCTCGTTGCCGACGTCGCGATGCGCGTTGACCGTGGCCGTTACTACAGCGTATTCTCCGGGCTCGATGATCGGAGGGTACTGGGAGAGGGAGACGTCCCAAGCATCGGAGGTGCGGTCCAGGGCGGAGGTCACCTTCAGCAGGTACGGCGAGGTGTCATTGTTGTAGATCACCCACTGGAACTGCGCGCTCTCCCCGGCGTCCACGTCCGCCTGGGTGGCGCTGGCGCTGTGCACATACAAAGGGTCGGCGGAGACCGTCGGTACCGCCAGCACCGACAGCAACAGCAATGGCAGTATGAAAGCGAGAAGGCCCTTCCTCATTGCCGGACCCATCCGCTAGATGCATAAAAACGTTCCCCGATGGAACCTGGTTGCGCATTGGTAAAAAATAGGTCTGAGATCGGAACACGCTGTTCCGCCGTTCACGAATGTCGTCAGCCTTGCGGCGGCGGAACACGGGACGACCGTTTCACCGTTGCTCATTGATTGACATGCCCTGTTCGCCTATGTTCTGGAGGATGCTCGGGAGAATTAACGATTGATCATGAGGTCAGTAACACGAAATTAAAATTCGTAATAATGTTTTTAAGCGATGACCGCGTTAGGTTCTTAACCCCGTTTACGGGGGATCGACAAGGGGAAAACTATGAAAATAATAATATCTGGAAAGGGTGGGAGCGGGAAGAGCACGATATCTTCCCTTTTGGCAAAGGAGCTTGTCGGCAAAGGGTACCGCGTACTGATAGTCGATGCCGATGAATCCAACTACGGCCTCGGGGCCCTGCTAGGGATGGAGTGTGGCCAGGAGCTCATGGATCACCTCGGCGGGAAGAAGGTCATCGGCGAGAAGATGCGCGCGGCTTTCGCCAAGGGCACCAAGGAACTGGCCATGCCGTTGTTCGACCGGTCGTGGAGCATAGATGAGATCCCCGCTGATTGCATCTCCCGGAACGGCGAACTGTACCTCCTGCAGGTCGGCAAGGTGAAGCATTTCGGAGAAGGGTGCGCTTGTCCTATGGGCGGCCTGTCCAGGGAGTTCCTGGACCATCTAAGGCTTGGGCCGAAGGACATCGCCATTATCGATACCGAGGCGGGAGTGGAGCATCTGGGGCGGGGGGTGGAGAAAGGCGCGGACCTGATACTGGCCGTTCTGGACCCCTCATACGAGTCCATAAAGCTTTCCGGCAAGATCAAGGAAATGGCCCACGAGGCGGGGAAACCGGCCTACTTTATCCTGAACAAGGTAGAAGACGGATCGTCCGAGAAGCTGCTAGGCTCGCTCGACCGGAGCGACGTCATCGCCATCGTCCCGAGGGACCGCGAGGTGGAGCAGAAAGGCTTGAGCGGGGAACCGCTGGATGGGTCGATCCAGGGGCTTTCGGGCATATCGTCCTTCGTGACGGAAAAGATCGCCGAGGGGAGGGCATGAACGATGGACAAGAAAACAAGGTCCCTGGCCACGATCGCTGTGGTGGCCGTACTGGTCATCGCCAGCCTCATTGTGGTCGCCAACATGAGACCCTCCGGAGGCGGTCCTGCGGATGGGACCAGGCAGATCAAGGATATGCTCGGCCGGACCGTGGCCGTACCCGAGACCGTCACCAAGGTGGTCGGCACGAGCGCGGGGGCGCTGAGGATGATCACATATCTGAACGCCAGTGAAATGGTGTGCGGGGTGGAGCAGCATGAAACCGACCTCACCGGCAGGCCTTACGCCATGGCCCACCCAGAGTATGCCAGCCTTCCGATAATCGGCCCGCAGCATGGCGGTGACCCCGAACTGATCGCGGCGGCGGCACCGGACGTCATATTCAGCGCCGATGCAGTGATATCGAACCTCGACGCGCTCCAGACCCAGACCGGGATCCCCGTGGTCGGGATAATCTATGGCGGCCTGGACACCCCGGCCAACATCCAGGCGTTCTACCAGGGGCTGACCCTCATGGGAGATGTGATGCACAAGGAGGACAGGGCGGAAGAGGTGATCGAATACGTGAGCGGGGCCATCACCGATCTGGCCACCAGAACTGCCAACGTGGCCGACGCGGATAAGGCCACGGCCTACATAGGCGGGCTGTCCTCCCGGGGCAACCATGGCATAACTTCCACCAGCTCGTTCTTCGCGCCGTTCGTGCTGACCAACTCCAAGAACGTTGTGACGGCGGCCATGACCAGCAACACGGTCGGGGTTGTCAACATTGACCTGGAGGTCATTCCTGGCCTCAGCCCGCAAATAATATTCGTGGACTTCAACGGCCTCGATCTATGCAGGCAGGATATTCAGAACCGTCCAGATCTATTTGACGGCCTGGATGCCATCGAGAGCGGTCAGGTCTACGGCCTGATGGGGTACAACTGGTACACTTTGAACTACGACACGGCGCTGACCGATGCCTACTACGTCGGCAAGCTGCTGTACCCCGACCAGTTCCAGGACGTGGACCCGGTCGAGAAGGCGGACGAGATCTACTCCTTCCTCTGCGGTGCGCCGCTGTATGATCAGATGGTACAGCTTTACGGCCCCTTCGGACCGGTGAGCTTGATCTGAGAGGGGACCGTCCACTGAACCCCTTTGCCCGGGCGGCGGGTGTCATGCTATCCAGCTGCTCGGGGGCAAACATCTTTCAATGGGCCGGGTGAGGCCCAATACGCAAGAAGAGGACGATATCATGAAAGACGCTCAATATCTCACTACATCCGCCTGCCCCGGCTCTCGGGAGTTCTCCGATCTGATGGAGAGGTCGTCGGAAGGTCTCCGGCGATATCATCTTGTCATGACCGCGTGGGACCTAGGCCTGTTCGACCTGACCACCGCCCTCATCGGCCATGAGGCGCTGGCAGCGAAGCTGGGATGCCACCCCCAGATGACCAAGATGTTCTGCGAGGCGCTGGCAGAGGCCGGCCTCTTGGAGAGGTCGGGCCGGGGTTATGTCAACTCGATGCTCGCCAGTACCTACCTGGACGCCGCCTCCCCCTATTGTATGAGGAGCTCCATGTCCAACCTGAAGAGGAACAACGAGAGGTGGGCGAGCCTTGGCAACATCCTGAAGAACGGCCCGATGGTCATGGAGAGGAAAGACCGCTTCGATGACAGCTGGATAACCGGGATCGCCGAATGGGCCGAGACCGGCTCGGTGAGGGAGGCCATGAGCGAGATCGCCGCGCGCACGGACGTAATGCGATGGCGCCGATTGCTGGACCTCGGCGGGGGGCACGGCCTGTACTCGGTCGCGTTCACCGTCCTCAACCCGGAACTGGAAGCGTTCGTGTTAGATCTCCCCACGGTGGTCCCCTTGGCCAAGAAGTACATCGAGTTGTACGCGGCGGACCGGGTCGGGACGATCCCCGGTGATTTCTACAAGGATGACATCGGGAGCGGATACGACGTCATATTCTCATCCTTCAACCAGAGCGGGAACGACCCCTCTGTCCTCCCCAGGATATTCCGGGCATTGAACCCGGGAGGAGAGCTGATCATCCGCCGGTTCAGGGACAATGGGAAGGACGAGGCCATGAACACCTTGGACTGGAACCTGATAACCTTCGAAGGGAAGAAGATCGGCAGCAAAAGGCACACCTCCGATATCGTCCCCGGGGAGGAGGAATATCTTCGCGCTCTGAATGAGAACGGGTTCGAGGTAACGTCCATCGTACCCGCTGGCGAAGCGTCCATATTGATCTTCGCCAAAAGGTCGACGGCCCCAGGGGCGGTAATCGATGGCTGAGCAATATGGGAGCGTTGAACAAACAAAGGAAGAGACCGACTATGATCAGTATGTCTGGAAGAAAGTCCTCTTCATTATTATATGCTCCCTGATACTCCTCGCGGTCGCCCTGGTGGCTTTGTGCATAGGGGCGGCGCAGATCACCCTCTCACAGGTATTTGACCAATTGGCCAGCCAGAGCGGGATCGTCTGGAGCATACGTCTGCCCAGGGTGCTGGTGGCGGTAGTGGCCGGATCCACGCTGGCCGTGGCCGGGACGGTCATGCAATGTCTGCTGAAGAATCCCCTCAGCGAACCCTATACTCTGGGCCTGAGCCAGGCGGCGGCCTTCGGGGCAGCTTTCGGCATCGTTGTGCTGGGAGCGGGGGCGATGTACAGCAATGCCAAGGATGCTGTGGTGGTCAGCAACCAGTATACCGTGACCATCTGCGCGTTCCTGTTCTCCATGATTTCGACGGGGGTCGTCCTGGTCCTCTCCCGCCTCACCAAGGTATCGCCGGAGGCCATCATTCTGTCGGGCGTGATCATGGGCTCCATATTCGGGGCCGGCTTGACCGCGATACAATATTTCGCCAATGATGTCCAGCTCGCCTCGATAGTATATTGGACGTTCGGGGACCTGAGCAGGGTGACGTGGGACAGCCTCACCCTCATCGTGGTCCTTTCCGTCCCCATCATGATATTCTTCGTTTACAATCGATGGAACTACAACGCCATCGATGCGGGAGTGGATACCGCCGGCAGCCTGGGCGTTAACGTGAACGCGCAGACCATGGTGGGAATGACCCTGGCCTCGGTCATCGCGGCGGTGGTGGTCTCTCTGATGGGCATCATCGGCTTCGTTGGACTGCTGGCGCCCCACATTGTCAGGAGGGTCATAGGGTCCGATCATCGGTTCGTCATCCCCGGAGCGGCCGTCCTGGGAGCGCTCATCCTGCTGGGCTCAGACACTCTGGCCCGCACGATAATCGCCCCATTGGTCCTTCCGGTCGGGGTCATCACTTCCTTCCTGGGAGGTCCGTTGTTCCTTTATCTTCTGATACGGAGGTACAGGAGATGATGCTGGACATAAGGGGCATCAAGTTCGCCTACCGGGGCAGGGAGGTGCTGAAGGACATCCTCCTCGGCACCGGTGTCAATGATGTGCTGGCCATCCTCGGTCCCAACGGGGCGGGCAAGACCACCCTGCTGAAGTGCATCAACGGCCTGCTGAAGACCAAGGTCGGCACGATACTGCTGGAAGGGGAGGACCTGCGCGAGATGACCCGGGTGGAGATGGCCAAGCGCATCGGCTACGTGCCTCAGCGGGCCGATGTTTCGAAGATGACGGTCTTCGACGCGGTGCTCCTGGGGAGGAAGCCCCACATAACCTGGGACGTTTCCAGCAAGGACCTCCAGGTAACCAAGGACATCATCCGTGCGCTGGGTTTGGACTCCCTATCCCTGAAGTACATCGACGAGATCAGCGGCGGGGAGCTTCAGAAGGTCCAGATCGCCCGGGCGCTGGTCCAGCAACCCAAGGTCATGCTCCTGGACGAGCCCACCAGCAGCCTGGACCTGTGCAATCAGCACCGGATCATGAGATCGGTGGTCGATGTGGTGAAGGGAAGCGATCTCACCGCGGTGATGACGGTGCACGACCTGAACTTGGCCCTGCGCTACGCGGACAGGTTCCTGATGCTGAAGGACGGCGTGATATACGCGGCCGGCGGCGTCGAGGTCATCACGCCCGAGAACATCGAGACCGTTTACGATATCCCGGTATTCGTGGAGACGGTCAGAGGGAGGCCTATGGTGGTCCCCGCCTGAACGCGGCGCGTTAAGTAAGGCAAAGAGCTACCCGCTCCGCTGGAAGTCGTTCGGGGAACGTGCACCACAGGGCGGGATAGTGGCTCGACCAGAATGTATGAGGAAAGGATTTTTACATGAGTAAGGGTTGGAGGCGGCCATGGACTGGCTGCCCGCCGCCAAGGTCGCGATATCCCTCGCCATCCTCATCCTGGCCTCCCGCTCCGACTGGAAGTACCGGGAGGCCTCGGACACATACTGGCTGGTGCTCGGCACCGCCGGCCTGGGGTTCTTGGCAGCGCAGATGGTCATTGACGGTGCCGACGCGGTGTTCTTCCTCATCCTCATCCCCATCGCCATCCTGTTCTACGACCTGTTCTGGGACCGCAAGGGCATTTTCGAGGATGGCATCAACCCGGTGCCGCTGGGCATGTACGCCGCCGCCCTGGTGCCGCTCGGCGCGCTCGTCTATCTGGAAGGTTCGGAGCAGTACCTCTGGGAGCTGATGATCGTCCCCATATTGTTCGTGATCTTCGTGGTCATGTACTACCTCGACCTCATCAAGGGCGGGGCCGATGCCAAGGCCCTCATCGCCCTGTCCATCATGTTCCCCCTGTACCCGGTGATGGGGCCGTTCCCCCTGATCGCCATGCCCAGCGGGCTGAGCCAGCTGGTGATACCATTCCCCATCGTGGTGCTGTTCACCGCCGCCCTGCTGTCCCTGGCGGTCCCGGTGGCCCTGTTCTTCCTGAACCTCGCGAGGGGCGACAGGAAGTTCCCGGCCATGTTCCTCGGCCACCAAATGCCGCTGGCCGAGGCCAAGAAGAAGTTCGTGTGGCCCATGGAGCGGGTCGAGGAAGGGGCTCGTAAGTTCACCATGTTTCCCAAGGGGGCCGAGGATACCGCCGCCCAGCTGGAGGCGCTGGAGGCCGCCGGGGCCGACAGGATATGGGTCACCCCGCAGGTGCCGTTCCTGATCCCCATCACCGCCGCCCTGCTGTTCTCGGCCGTCGTCGGCAACGTGTTCTTCCTGTTCCTGGGATGAGGGGCGGTCCGTCCGGGTCCGTCAAACGGACTGTTCCGCCCAGAACCTCGCCGTTTCGTCCAGCATCTCGCCGAACTTCTCCAGCTCTTCTTTAGAATACTTTTCCTTCAGCCGATTGATCATCTTCCCGACCTGGCGCTCGTCCTCGTCGTAAGCTTCGTTCTCCTCAGGGGCGATGGATAGATAGTAGATGCGCCCGTCGGCCTCGCTCCTGGTCTTGGTGACGTATCCCTGCTCGACCAGTTCATTGACCTTGATGGTGACCGACGATTTAGAGATATGAAGCATGTCCGCCAGCTTGGACACGGTGCAGTTCTCGGTGAAGGCTATGAGGTCCATGTAGAGCACGCTGTTGAACGTCAACCTCTCATTGACGTGGACGCGGCTCATCATCCTGAGCGTCATCAGGGTGCGAGCGTAATAGTGTCTGGCGAAGCTCTTCTTCAGGTCCATGGCTGTGGGAGATGGTTTTGTTTATTTAACTGTCACTCGGGTTCGCTCACAGGGGTGCTCCCGCTGGGCCGGGGGCTCCGCTTCTTCTCATTGAACGACGCGGCCAGCGCCAGCGCGGTAAGGGACAGCGCTACGCCGGCCATCATGGCGAAATGGAACCCGTCAAGGAAGGGCCCCAGCGGCATCTTGGATATGTCCACGCTCCCTACCCCGGACCCGACCTCGAAGAGCGCGGCGAATATCACGGTCCCCAGAGCGCTCCCGAAGTACATCATGAACGACATCAGGGACGACGCGGACCCGTTCTCGCTCTTGGGGACGCTCTCCACGATACGGCTGGATGCGGCGCCCCCTCCGAGGGCCCACATCATGCCCATGGCCGCCAGCGCAGCGATCAGGGGGAGGTACCCCATCCCCGGCTCTATCATGGAGTAGATGAGCATGAACACCAGCATCATGGCGCAGGCGGCCACCACGAAGGCCCTGCGCTCGGTCCGGTCGGACAGCCTGCCCGCCTTCGCTGACAGGGGAAGTATGACCAGCGAAGGTATCAAGAGGAACAGCCCGCTGGTTATCGAGTCGAACCCCATCCCCCGGACCAGGTAGAACGGGACGAGGTATAGCGCGCCCATGAAGCAGGCGTTGATGAGCATGTATGAGATGAGGGCGGCGACGAACCCCCTGAACCTGAACAGCTTGAGGTTCAGGACCGGGGCGGCGGTCCTGCGGTAGGTGATGAGGAACAGCGCCAGGCACAGCACGAACACCAAAGCCACCGGTACTGTGAGGCCGCCGATCCCCGCCGACGGCACTGACTCCACCAGGTAGAGCCCGGACGCCAGGATGCCGAACAGGAACACCGACCCCTTGATGTCGAACGATGCTCCCTTGATGCCCTCGTCCGCGGGAATGGCCTTGAGGGCGAACCCGATCGCTACCAGTCCTATAGGAACATTGATGAGGAATATCCAATGCCAGGACAGCAGCTCCACCAGGAACCCCCCGAAGGCGGGCCCTATGGCCGCGCCGACGGTCATTCCCAGCATGACCACCGAAAGGGCGAACCCCAGCCTGCCCGATGGATAGAACTTGACGCACAGCATCAGCGAGGAGGCGGCCAGCATGGCCGCACCTACCCCCTGGGCCGCTCTGGAGATGAGCAACATCTCCAGCCCTGCGGACAGTCCGCAGGCCAGCGAGCTCAACGAGAATATCAGGAACCCGACGATGAAGACCTTCTTTATCGCCCCGCTGTCGGAGATCTTGCCGAAGATGAGTATCAGCCCGGCCATCATCAGGAGGTAGATCGTGATCACCCATGACACGGACCCGGCGTCCCCTCCGAAGGTCTCGCTGATGATGGGAAGGGCCACGTTGACAATCGAACCGTCCAGCCCGTCCATGAACATGGCCAATGCCGCGGCTATCAGCAGCATCCTCTGACCCCTGCGGTCGGTTATCGGCCCGTTCATGGCCGCCCGAAAAGGTTAGACATATTTAAGTATAATTGTCTAACATTTTCCTTTGCACGTGCGACCTCTTTCATACGCTCAGCGAGCCCTCTTGCTCTCTGCCTGCTCTACCAGCCCTCTTCGCTGCACCAGGTAGAGGTCCTCCCCGCAGACCTTGCATTTCCCATCTATGGCGTCGTTGCGGAGAATGTGGAACCCCTGCCTCTCGATCACCAGGTTGCCGCAGTTCGGACATACTGTGTCCTCTCCGTGCGGCAGCGACACGTTCCCGAGGAAGACGAACTTGAGCCCCTCCTTCTCGGCCACCCTTCTGGCCATCTCCATCGTAGCTATGGGCGTGGGTCCCCTGTCCTGCATCTCGTAGTCCGGATGGAACCTGGTGAAATGCACCGGGACCTTGGGGTTGAGCTCGGCCATCCACCGGCAGAACTTGCGTATCTCGTCCTCCCCGTCGTTCTCGCCGGGAATGATGAGGTAAGTGATCTCGATGTGGATGCCCAGCTCGTGCGCCAGCTTGGTGGCTTCGAGCACCGGCTCCAGGGCGGCCTTGCAGATCTTGTCGTAGAAGCGCTCGCTGAACCCCTTGATGTCGATGTTCATAGCGTCCAGCACTGAGCTCAACTCTCTCAGAGGCTCTTCTTGGATGAACCCGTTGGTGACGTACACGGTGAACAGGCCGCGCTCCTTGGCGATCTTCATGGCGTCGTACGCGAACTCGTGCCAGATGGTCGGCTCGTTGTATGTGAAGGCGATGCCGCGGCACGAGCTCGTTTCTGCCATGTCCGAGACCTCCTCCGGCCTCATTTCCCGCAACGTGAGCTCGGCGAGCGAGGCCTGGGATATGGTATAGTTTTGGCAATGGAGGCAGCGAAGATTGCATCCTACGCTGCCGAGGGACAGCACCCTTTCCCCGGGGTAGAAGTGGAACAAAGGCTTCTTCTCGATGGGATCAATATTGATCGAGGCGGCCCTGCCGTAGCTCATGGCGTACAGCTTGCCGTCGCGGTTCTCCCTGACCCCGCACATCCCCCGCCGGCCTGGGGAGATGCTGCAGTTCTGGGGGCAGAGATGGCACCTGATCCGTTCGCCTTGCGATTCCCAGAACCTGGCCTCGTGCAGCATAACCTTACATCCTGAAGTGTTCCCATCCTCGGTTCTCTATCGGGACTACTCCCCCGTCCCTGATTAATATGTTTTCCTTTCCCACAGCCTTGCCGATGATGTGGAACCGCTCCCCCAGTGACGCTCTCAGCTGCTCCTCCGCCTCCGGGCGGAAGGTGAACAGGAGTTCGTAGTCCCCGCCGTAGTACATGGCCAGCTCCTCGACGCTCTCGCCGGTCCGCTTCGCTACCTCTAGCGTCTCGGGGTCGATGGGGATGCGGCTCCAGTCGACCTCGAAGGAGACGCCGCTGCGCTTCCCGATCTCGCTGATAGTGAATGCCAGCCCGTCGGTGATGTCCATGCACGAGGTGACCGCACCGGACGAGGACAGGACCATGCCCTCCCTGGTCCGGGGCTGCGGCTCCAGGAGCGCCTTCAGCGCCCGAGGGGCGTCGATGCCCTGGGTAATGGCGAAGTAGCCGGCGGCGGACAGCCCCATCGGGCCGGTAACGGCCAGGAGGTCCCCCTCCCCCGCTTCGCTCCGCAGCAGGACCTTGTCCTTATCGACCAGGCCGAGGGCGCAGCCGGAGATGGCCACGTCGTCCCCCTCCTTGGTGTCCCCTCCCAGTACCTCGGCGCCCACCGACAACGCGCAGTCCTGGACTCCCTTCATGATGCTCAGGAAGTCGTCCACTGGCATGCTTCTCGGCAGTACGAAGGAAGCGAGTATGCCGATGGGCCTCGCCCCCATCGCCGCCACATCGCTGAAGTTCACTGCGGCCACATACCATCCGGTCTGCCAGTACGACATCCCCTTGGGCATGTGCGACAGCCGGGAAGTGATGTCGGAAGTAGCTACCAGATACTGCGGGCCTATGTCCACGGCCGCGGCGTCGTCCCCCGGCCCCACTGCGGCAGTGCTCCTGATGCTCCCGATGAGCGAGGCTACGACAGCCTTCTCTCCCAGGTCGGCTAGGGTCTTCATGGACCGAACAGGGCCATAAGGGGTAATATCTTTTCCCGAGACCTGAGGGTGCTGGAGGCTCAGTCGTCGAACAGGAACTCCACGTCGTTGGCCTTGTTCTTCCTGGCGTTATTGCGCGAGATCATGCCGACCTCCATCCACCCCGCGCTGATGAGGCCGGCCGGAACGAGGCAGTTGGCAGACATCCGGCAGTCGCGGTAGCGGTCCACGATGCCGCTGGTGGCTTTGTCGGTGAGGTCGTTCATTGAGACCTTCTCGAGCCCTTCAGAGAACTCCTTGACGTTGGCGCAGTTGGTCTCGATGTTGCAGTCCAGATCCCCGTCCTCGCGCATGTTCACGGTGATGATGTGGGTCTTGCCGCACAGCCGCATGTTCACTTTTACCTTGGATGTCATTTCTATCCTCTGAACCATTTTATATTGTTGCGTCCGCTGCCGCGGCGCTCACCAGTCCCCATAGGTGCCGTAGTCCCTGGCCGCCTGGACCAGCGCGAACACGTTGGCCGGCAGGGAGTCTGGCGGCAGCTCGCAGGCGGTCCCCAGTATGTAGCCGTTCTTGCTCTCCCGGCCGCGCAGGAGCTGCTGCTTGGCCTGCTCGTAGACCCGCTTGGGGTTGGGAAGGATCATGATCCTGGTATCGACCGAGCCCATGATCGTCGCCACGTCCCCGAACTCCTTCATCAGGATGTCCGACGGGAACACCTCCCGCCCCATGTACCCGGCGTGCATGATGGTGAACGGGGTGAACACCAGCCGGTCCTTGAACACCTTGTAATCGGTCTCGTGATTTCCGCACAGGTGGTAGAGCACCTGAGGTCCCGCCCCCTTCCTCAGCGCCTTGTTCACGAAGGTGCGGAGATACTTCGCTGACAGCTCATCCACGTCACGGTCGCTCAGGACATCGTTGTTGGCCAGCACCGATCCGGTAGAGATGAACGCCGACCCATACCTCTCGGCCATGAGCTCGGCGCCGTTGATCGCGGCCTCGGTGTACTTCCGAATGAGCTGGTGGACCACGTCCCGCTCGGACAGGGTCCACATTACGAAATTCTCGATGCCGCAGAGCTGGGCTCCTCCCCCGGTGAGATCGGAGGTATAGGTCATGGGCACGAACTTCTCGGGAGTGTTCTTCTGTATGTAATCCTGGGCCCGGGTCATCAGCTGGCCGGTGAACCCCCTTTCCATCTCCTTGAGGTCGGGCACCTCGATCTTGTCGACCATCTCCAGGTCGGTGATGGTGGGCGTCCTGACCACCGGCGGGAGCAGAGGCTGGAACTGTATCTCCGCGCCCAGCTCCGCGACCCAGGGGAGGGAGAAGTACCAGTGGGTCATCGGGATCAGATCGTACATCTCGGAGGCGTTGGCCACGCAGGCCGCCCCCAGCTCGGGCTTGGTATAGAAATCGTTGATGGTGAACCCAGATATCAGTGCCGCGTGAGATAGCATCATGGCGTCGACGTCAATGCGGTCGAACTTCTGGCCGGTGAACGGGCTGGCGAACCGCTTCTGGGCGTGCTCATGCCATTTCTTGCTCGGCTCAGGCAAGACATCGACGTCGGAGCTCATGCTGCAAAATCGTTCATGCACTCGATAAAGCTACCGCCTGAATGCATTGCCTGCGTCTCTGGCGGAGGGAGAAAGGGCCCGTCCGGTTCCTTAGCATAGGCTGGACCGGACTGCGGTATCCGCAGCGCCGTTCCGGTCCCTGGCAGTACTCCTCCCGGCACCTTGACGGTCCTGGTCGAACTTTCATATATTGCCTCTTTCATGTCAAATCGGTTCCGAACATGAAGCTCACCATACCATACGGCAAGGACGAGAAGCAGATCCTCAATATCCCGGAGGAGAACTTCGCGGGAACGATATACCCGAAGGACGTCCACGTTGGTGACGAGCGGGCGGAGATCAGGAGGGCCCTGGCCAACCCCGTGGGCGGGCCGGACCTGGAGAAGTTCCTGGAGGGCGGGAAGGATATAGTGTTCATCGTGAACGATGGGACCAGACCTACCCCGACCTGCAAAGTGCTTGACGCCCTGGCCGAGAGGATGGACCTCACCAAGGCAAGGTACCTCGTGGCAACGGGGGCGCACCGCGCGCCCACCGAGGAGGAGTACGAGTTCATCTTCGGCCGCCAGTACGGGAAGCTCAAGGACCGGGTCCACGCCCACGACGCCAAGAAGGACAAGTGCGTGTTCCTGGGGAAGTCGAAGAACGGGACCGAGATGCATGTCAACGAGATCGCGGTGAACGCGGACCGCCTGGTCATCATCACCTCGGTGGAGCCGCACTATTTCGCCGGCTACACCGGTGGCAGGAAGAGCTTCCTGCCCGGGGTCGCGTCGTACAAGACCATCGAGCAGAACCACTTCCTGGCGATGAAGCAGGAGGCCCAGGCCTTGGTCCTGGACGGCAACCCCGTCCACGAGGACATGATGGACGCTCTCAGGGTGGTGAGGGACAAGCCCATCTTCGCCATCCAGATCGTACTGGACCGGCACCAGAGCGTGTACCGCGTGGAGGCCGGCGACCTGCACGCCTCCTTCGCCGCGGCGGTGGACCACGCCAACGAGGTCTTCTCCGTAGCCATCAAGGAGAAGGCCGATGTGGTGGTATCGGTGGCCCCTTACCCAATGGACGTGGACCTCTATCAGTCCCAGAAGGCGCTTGACAACGGCAAGTGGGCGCTGAAGGAAGGGGGCACCATCATTATGGTCTCCAAGTGCCGCGAGGGCATAGGTCATGAGACGTTCCTGCAGCAGCTCTCCCTCTCCAGCGACCCCAAGGCGGTCCTGAGGAACCTGGCCAAGGAGTACAAGCTTGGATATCACAAAGCGGCCAAGATGGCCGAGATCGCGGTTTGGGGCCGCATATGGACCGTCACCGGCCTGGACCCCGAGCTTATCAGCAAGGCGAACATGCGTCCGTTCGCCACGGTGCAGGAGGCGGTGGACGCTGCCCTGGCCGAGAACAAGGGCGCCAAAGTGCTGATCAACATGGACGGCAGCATCACCGTGCCGAGGGTGGGTTAATAATGGCCGCCACTTACGTCGAGGGAAAGAACCTTAAGGAACTGAAGAAGGAGATGATGACCTGCACCATGTGCGGGTTCTGCAAGAGTGTATGCCCGGCCTTTGAGGGAGTGGGCTGGGACCCCGGCGTGGCCAGGGGCAGGATGGTGCTGTCGTACGGCCTCCTGCAGAAGGACATCCCCGCCGACGATTCGGTGGTGGAAGCGCTGTACCAGTGCACCACCTGCAAGGACTGCGAGCGCCGCTGCCCCTCCAAGGTGAAAGTGGTGGACGTGGTCGAGCGGGCCCGCAAGGACATGGTGGCCAGCGGCGTGATGCTCCCCAGCCACAGGAAGGTCGTGGACAATATCCTGAAGTACGGCAACCCCTACGGCGAGAAGATATCGGTCCCTCAGGCGCTGGGCCAGAAGCCCCGCACCGCCGACGTCGGCTACTTCGTGGGGTGCACCGCCGCATATCGCAACCCCGCGGCAGCGAAGGCGACCATATCGATCATGGGCAAGCTGGGCGAGGACTTCACCCTTCTGAACGAGACCTGCTGCGGCTCCGTGATGGAGCGCGTTGGCTGGAACGAGGAGGATGTGGTCGCCCAGATGGAGAAGAACGTCAAGGCGGTGGAGGACCAGGGCGTGGACGAGGCGGTGTTCTCCTGCGCCGGCTGCTACCGCATGTTCAAGGAGGAGTACCCCAAGCACGTGGACGTGCCGTTCAAGGTCCGCCATGTCTCGGAGTACCTCGCCGACAAGGACCTCAAGCTCTCCCCCCTGGAGAAGAAGCTGACCTACCACGACCCCTGCCACCTGGGCCGCCATTCCGGCGTGTACAAGGCGCCCCGCGCGGTCCTCGCGAAATTCCCCGGCGCGGAGTTCAAGGAGATGGCCAAGAACTCCTCCGAGTCGCGCTGCTGCGGGGGCGGGGGCGGGGTTCGCTCCGCGTACCCCGAGCTGTCGGAGCACATCGCCGCGCGCAGGGTCGCCGACGCCGGCTTCGCGGATATCCTGGTCACTTCGTGCCCCTTCTGCGTTACCAATCTGAAGGCGGGCAAGGAGCGCACCGGGGCCAAGGTCGAGATCATCGACCTGGTCGAACTCGTGGACCGCCAGCTGTCATGATCGCGCGGGTCCGGCGGTACCGGTCCGAGGAGGAGGCCTTCTCCGAGTGGAGGCGGCTCGGCATCGCCGGTCCGTCGCCGGACCAGGTCCGCTCGGGCATGGTGTTCGTTTACGTCGAGGGGGAGGAGGAGCAGCTGGAGAAGATCATCGGCGCCGCGGAGGGCAGGGGAGCGGGAGCGTCCCTCTCGCTGTCCGGCAGGAGGCCGAAGGTCCTCCTCTACGCGCCGCTCAGCATCCTTCGGGACGTGGGCTCATCGCCGCGGGCCACCCCGGTGGCCCATGCCCTGGACGGCTACTTCTCGACGAGGACGCCCGGCATCGCCCTGCCGGCCGGGTGGATGGACTTCGGCCGCCCCCTGGTCATGGGCGTTCTGAACATCACCCCCGACTCGTTCTCCGACGGCGGAAGGTTCTACGGCAAGGACGCCGCGGTGAAGCGTGGCCTGGAGATGGCTGCCGAGGGCGCCGACATCATCGATGTCGGCGGCGAGTCGACCCGCCCCGGCTCCCAGGCGGTGCCGGCGGAGGAGGAGCTTCGTCGGGTCATCCCGATAGTGGAGGAGCTGGCATCGAAGCTCGCCGTGCCAATTTCCGTGGACACCAGGAAGCCGGAGGTGGCTAGGGCGGCCATGGAGGCCGGCGCGTCCATCATCAACGACGTGATGGGGCTTCAGGACCCTGAGATGTCAAGGGTGGTGGGCGACACCGGCGCCCCCATAGTCCTGATGCACACCCTGGACGATCCGGCGGTGATGCAGAATATGGTGTCCCCGGGAACCTACGAGGACGTGGTCGGGGACATAATGTGGCACTGGGAGGAGCGCCTCAAGGCCGCGGCCGAGGAAGGCGTGCTCCGCGAGCAGGTGATCATAGATCCCGGCATCGGGTTCGGGAAGCTGATGGAGCACAACCTCGAGATCCTCCGGCGTGGCAGGGAGTTCCGCTCCGCCGGCCGCCCCCTGCTGCTGGGGGCGTCCCGGAAGGGCTTCATCGGCAAGCTGACGGGGGAAGCGCCGGATCGGAGGCTGGGCGGCAGCCTCGGCGCGGCCGCGGCGGCCGTGCTCAACGGGGCGGATATAATCAGGGTGCACGACGTGAGGGAGACGGCCGATATGGTCCGGGTCCTGGAAGCGGTCGGCCGCCCCGAGATCAGATGAAGATCGTCAGGAGCCACAAGCCGACCAGCGCGGCGATGGCCAGGCCGTAGAACAGCAGCATCTTGCGGCTCGACCCTCTCTCATCGACCCGGGCGGCGGTCTCGCATTCCTCGGAGCAATACCACTTGTCCTCGGGGATGGGCGCCTTGCACCTCTTGCAGTGCCGGTGCGGGGGGAGGGGTACGGACGGCATATCGGTCCTCCAAACCTCTCACCGCACATTAATATTTGGTAGCGGGCCACCCCCACCGGTGCTGACCCTTACGATTCTCTTCCGTGAGACCAGAATGGGGTCAAGTCGTGGAAGGATTATCTCCGAATATACGAATTTCGCAGCTTTGCGAGCGAGTAAGGCCAAAACCCTTCGGTTGCATTTTAGATAATGACCAGACTTTAAATACGTGGTATTTTCTGCCTTGATATGGTAACGCACGGCGGCAGAGAATGAACAGGATCGTGATCATACCAGACCGGTGCAAGGGGTGCAGGGCTTGCGAGAGAGCGTGCGCCCTCGAGCATACCTTGAGCATGGGCCCCGCAAGCTCGGACCCCGTGGACGCCCCATTGCCCCGGATCAAGGTGCTATATGGTCCGGGCGACGGCTCTGGCAAGAAGGGAAGGCCTCTCCCGTTGCGCTGCCGGCATTGCGATGATCCGAAGTGCGTCACGGCATGCATGGCCGGTGCTCTGAGGAAGGGCGAGGACGGCGTGGTGCGGCACGACCCCCGGAAGTGCGTGGGCTGCTGGATGTGCGTGATGAGCTGCCACAGCGGCGCGGTGTTCCGCAATGCGGCCGCCAGGGTGGCGGTGAAATGCGATCTGTGCCCCGGGCGCGAGGTCCCCGCCTGCGTTTCGGCGTGCAAGTTCGAGGCCATCATCATTCAGAGCGATGCAGTGAGCGCCGCCCCGGCCAGGGAGCAGGGGACCGTCGAAGGGTGACCGGATGCGCCGCTACGATTACATTATTATCGGTAACAGCGCCGCTGGGGTCGGCGGGTGCGAGGGGATACGCAAGGTGGACCGTTCCGGCACCATCGCCATGATCTCCAACGAGGTGGTGCTGGCGTACTCCCGGTGCCTCATCACTCACTACATCTCGGGCCACCTGCCGGAGGGATTGCTGCTGTTCCGGCCTTCCGATTTCTATTCCCGCATGAACGCCGAGGCCATTCTGGGCAGCCGGGCTGTGCGGGTGGACCCCCGCGAGAGGATCGTCGAGCTCAATGACGGTTCAGTGGTGGGGTACAGGAAACTGCTCCTGGCCACCGGGGCAGGCGCATTTCCGTACGACATCCCCGGGAACGACAAGCCGGGCGCCCACCTGCTGAGGACCTGGGATGACGCCAGGAAAGTGTCCGAGGAGGCCGCGCCGGGAGAGAAGGCCCTGGTGCTGGGCGGCGGGCTGGTGGGCATGAAGGCCGCCGACGCGCTGCACGCCAGGGGGATGGACGTGACGATCATAGTGGCCTCGAACCAACTGCTCTCCCAGACCATGGACCGGACCGGCGCGGAGATGGTCCGCGAGGCGGTCGAGCGCAACGGCATCAAGGTGCTCATGAACTCGTCGGTCCAGGAGATTACCGGGGACGAGTGGGTCTCCGGGGTCCGCCTGGAGGACGGGACCGAGATACCGGGCGACATGGTCATCATGGCCAAGGGGGTGCGTCCGAACGTCACCCTGGCCAAGAACGCCGGGCTCGCCGTTGACTATGGCATCACCGTGGACCGGCACATGCGCACTTCCGACCTGAACATCTACGCCGCGGGGGACGTGGCCGAAGCGGCCGACCTTCTGGACGGGGGGAACCACACCCATGCCATCTGGCCCAACGCGGTGGAGCAGGGCCACATCGCGGGCATGAACATGGCCGGCAAGGAAGTGGAGTACACCGGCGGCATGGGCATGAACTCGGCGGAGTTCTTCGGGCTCCCCGCCATCAGCATGGGCAAGTGCCGCACCCGGGACGAGGCGGGCATGGAGGTGCTCACCTCCCGCGACGTGGAGGGGGGCACCTACCGCAAGCTGGTGATACGCGGGAACGTGCTGGTGGGTGCGGTTTGCGTGGGGGACATAGCCTGCGCGGGGGTGCTCAACGGCCTGATACAGCGGAAGGCCGACATATCCGGCATCAAGGACCTTCTGATGCGCAAGGACTTCGACATTGCCAAGCTCCCCCAGCCCGACGCCCTGTAAGGCGTCCGCGCGATAGCCTTTATTAGTCGAGAACGGGTTCCCCGGGACCATGTGGAAGGTGCTGGGAACAGAGACCGTTGTGATAAAGGCCGGCGATGTCTGGTCAGACCGCTTGATCGAGCTGTCCGCTCGCAAGAAGGATGCCGCGAGGTTCCGCGAGCTGATGTCGAAGGCCGACCTGCGCTACTTCTTCGACGCCATACCGGAGGTCCACGCGTTCCACCTCCAGTTCCCCGCGTCCGTGGAGATCGAGGACCTGGAGTTCTTCAGGGACTTCATCCTCAAGCTGGAGAAGGCGGCCAAGGTCCCGGTCATAGAGTTCGACGGGGAGCCCCAGAAGTACACCGTGGTCCTGACCTCCGAGACGGAGGATGACGTTCACAAGGGCATCAAGAGAAAAGCGAAAGTAAAAGGATGAGAGGGCCGGCCGGGCGAGGGGCCGGGCCCTCCGTTCAGCTCTATTCTCACGCGGCGGCGTCGGCCCTGCTGACCAGGTCGTCGAACTTCTCGAGGCCGGCCGCCGGGTCGGTGTTCTGCGCCTTTATCCAGTCCTGGAGCTTGCCGAGCGCCCTTCCGTCCGCGATGATGGACCGCGCCCTCTCCACCCCCTCCGCGAGGGACGAGACCCTCCCGGTCATGTACAGCATGGGGGCGGTGTTCAGGCATACGATGTCCTGGCGCGCCCCGTCCTCCTCCCCGCCCAGCACTCTCAGGAAGCGGAGCACCTCGCGCTCCCGGTCCGGCGAGGACAAGATGTCCTCCGCCCGGGCGGTCTGGAGCCCCATGTCCCGGGGGGCGATCTCGTAGGAGCGGACGGCCCCGTCCTCCCCCATCTCCGCTACTATGGTCCGGCCGAGGGTGGACATCTCGTCCATGCCCGCGCTCCCGTCGGCGCCGAGCCCATGGAACACCATGGCCCTCTTGAAGCCGATCTCCCTCATGGTCTCCAGGGCCGGCATGATCATGGCCTGGGAATACACCCCCCTCGCCCCGATGGCCGGGAGCGCGGGATTGGCCAGGGAGGCCGCTATGTTCAGGATGGTCCCGAAGCGGATCTGCGAGAGAATCCTCCCCAGGGCCACGGGGTGGACCTTGGGGGACATTCCGTTGAAGATGCCGATGCCGGCGGTCTCGATGGACCTCTTGACCACGCTGACCTCGCATTCCACGTCAAGGCCCAGCGCTTCCAGCATGTCAATGGTGCCGCAGCGGGAGGTGATGGCCCGGGCGCCGTGCTTGGCCATGAGCACGCCGTCGGCGGCCGCGACCACCGATGCGGCGGTGGAGATGTTGAAGGTCTTGAGGGCGTCCATGCCGGTGCCGCAGTTCTCCACCAGCGGCCCGTCCGCCCGCGGGGTGACCTTGACGGTGTCGATCTCGTAGATGGCCTCCCAGCTCCCCGCGATCTCCTGCGGCGTCGCCCCCTTCGCGGTGATGGCCGCCAGGAACGCTCCCTGCTGCAGGTCCGGCTGCTCGTTCAGCAGCACCTGCCGAAACATCTCCTTGGCGTCCTCGCGGGACAGCCCGCTGCCGCCGATAAGCCCGTTGACCTTCGCTCCGAAATACCTCAGCTTCTCTTCCATCATCACACACCTCTAGAACTTCGTGACCACGCACTTCAGCGCTTTCCGCGACTCGATAAGCCTGAACCCGTACTCCAGCTCCTCTAAGGGCAGGGTGCGGGAGATCAGCGGGCGCAGGTCCACTGCGCCCGACGATATGAGCCGCACCGCCTCCCTGTTGCTGGTGCTGGTGCACCCGTACGCTCCCACCAGGGACAGCTCGCGATAGTGGAGCTGGTTCAGGTCCAGCGTCCTGCTCGAGGCGTCCTTGGGCAGGCCGGAGAACACGCACACCCGTCCCCGCGGGGTCATGAGCCTCAGGAGGCCGTCGCCGATGTCCGCCTGGGCCGAGGCCAGCACCGCCACGTCGGCGCCTCCGAGGTCGCGCAGCGCGGCAGAGATATCGTCCTCTCCGGGATCCAGCGTCCTGGCCGCGCCCATCGCTTCGGCCGCCGCCCTTCTCTCTGCCGACGGCTCCACCACGATGGGCACTCCGCCGGCCGCCTTGGCCACTGCCGTGCTCATCAGCCCCATCGGCCCGGCCCCGAAGATGAGGACCATGTCGCCCTCCCCCGTCCGGGCCATGTCCCGCCCGTGCACACAGCAGGCCAGCGGTTCCGCCAGCGAGGCCAGCTCCGAGGGCACATCCTTCGAGAGCACGTTCACGCCCCCCTGCCGGAGGTTGCCCGGGGGAACGGCCATGTATTGGGCGAAGCCCCCGTCATAGTTGAACCCGATGATGCCCTGGGAGGAGCACATGTTATCCTGCCCCTTGAGGCAGGAGCGGCAGGTGCCGCAGCATATCCCCGGCCATACCTGCACCCGGTCGCCCACGGCCGCCTCGCCTCCGTCGATGTCCACGACGGTCCCTACCACCTCGTGGCCCAGGACGCGCGGGTATGCCAGGTCCCGTTGCCCCCGGCGGGCCATCTTGATGTCGGTGGGGCAGATGGCGCATGCGTCCACCCTTATGAGCGCGCCCCCTTTCGGGCGTTCCGGCTCCTTGACGTCCTCGATGGCAAGGTCCCCCGGGGACCGCAGAACGGCAGCCTTCATTCCCTTCATTCCTCTGGTTGGATGTATCATCCAACCAATTCCATCGAAAGAATGGAAGAGTATATATCGATTGCTTAGGGGAAATCACGATTGGAGGTATAATCCAACAATGTCCAGATATTGGATAATTTGGTGGAGATCGCCCTACGCGGCGTCCTCTACGAGCTCGCCGTTCCTCCTGACAGTATAGCTCTTCACCGGCACTTGGGCGCCTGCCCTCTTCACCGCCTCGGACACCAGCCGCTTCATCTGTCCGCAGCAGGGCACCTCCATGTGCACGAGAGCGATGTCCCTGATGCCGTTCTCGGAGAGGATGGAGGACAGCTTCTCGACGAACTCCCCCTGGTCGTCCAGCTTGGGGCACCCGATGACGGTGACCCGCCCCTTGATGAAGTCCCGGTGGAACGCGGCGAAGGCAAAGGCGGTGCAGTCGCCGGCCAGGAGAAGGCGCGCCCCTTTGAAGTACGGGGCGCCGGGGGAGACCAACCTCATCTGGATGGGCCAATTGCTCAGCTCGGAACCCTCCCCGGCGGGAGCGGAAGGCTCGTCCGCGGGACGGAGCACCATGGGCGCCGCGGAGGGGCAGCCGCACTGCTCCGGCCGCCTGCTCCCGGAGACGTGCCGCTTGGCGGCCTCCTCGTCGAACGCTTCAGCTTCCCTTTCCTCGATGGACAGCGCGCCCTCCGGGCATTCGCCGAGGCAGGCGCCCAGGCCGTCGCAGTACATGTCCTTGATGACCTTGGCCTTGCCCCCCCTGATTTCGATGGCTCCCTCCGCGCAGGCGTCCACGCACTGGCCGCACCCGGTGCATTTCGCTTCATCTATCTTGATGATCTTCCTGGTGGCCACGTCCTGTCCCTCTCAGGAACTTCATGGGCGTTCTGAGTTAATAATGAACGGGACGAACTAGAGCCACTCGCCGCTTCTTTCATGGTCAATCATCATTAAATTGGATGGGTCCCCTAACAATAGATGAGGATTGCATATGGAGAAGAACTATCCCTATCCCCAAAGAAATTCGAGCGTGAAGTGGGTGGACACCGAGTGGCTGAAGGGCCACCTGAACGACGACATGGCCATTCTGGACGTCCAGCCCAACATCCATGATTACATCGTCGAGCATCTCCCGGGGGCCGCGCACCTGGACCAGGAGTTCCTGAGGTCGTCCTTGGGAGGCCTGCCGGGGCAGTTCATGCCCCCGGAGGCGGTCGCTCCCTACTTCAACCGGGTGGGGGTCACCATGGACCGGCCGGTGCTGGTATACTCCTGCAAGGGTCCCTCCAAGGGATGGGGGGACGGGCTCGAGCAGACCATGATGGCGTACGGGCTGACCCGGAGCGGCCACGACAAGGCGCTCATCCTGGACGGCGGCCTGGAGAAATGGAAGGCCAACGGGGGGCAGACGACCCAGCAGTTCCCCCGGATCAAGGAGGGCGACTTCCGCGGCAGGGAGATGAAGGAGTTCTACGTCGGGTACGACGAGTTCAAGCGGACCAAGGACGACGACAACGTCCTCCTGCTGGATGCGAGGCCTGCCGCGGTATACGAGGGGAAGGGGGCCTGGCCGAAGGCAGGGCACATACCCGGCGCGATCAGCCTGCCCTGGGCCTCCCTGATGAGCAAGGACAACCCTCGCGAGCTCAAGCCCGACGGGGAGATCCAGGAGATCATCGGCAAGGTCGAGGCCACCCCGGACCGGTCCATCATCTGCTCCTGCGGGACGGGGAGGGAGGCCACCAACGAGTTCAACCTCTTCAAGTGGTACCTCGGATATCCCGACGTCAGGATCTATGAGGGATCCTTCACCGAATGGTCCTCTTATCCCGACAACCCCACGGTAACGGGGCCCGACCCCCGCGGCCCCGAGCAGCAGGTGGTCCAGCAGCGCTGAGGCCCCCCCTCCTCTATTTTTTTCCACATGATGAGCGGAGATAATTATTTCCAGGTAGAAATCCATCCAGGGCGTCAGAAATGCCCGCTGTGGCCTGACTGCCTGAGGTGAATGACAATGGATGGGGGAAAACGTCCGCTGGGCGCGACCGCACTGAGCGCGCTGTTGATGGTGTTCGGGATAATGGGTGTGCTGAGCGGCCTCGCGCTGATGATCAGCCCGTCGGGCGCCCTGCTGGGCCTGCCGACCGAGTACCTGGACAGGATACCGTTCCACAACTACTTTCTGGTCGGCCTGTTCCTGTTCGTGATCTACGGGATCACGCCGATAGCCTTGTCATATGGCCTGTGGACCCGGGAGCAGCTGTTCCTCGGGGAGATAAGCAAGGCCGGGGGCATCCATTGGGCCTGGCAGGGCACCCTGGTGATGCTGGGCATCCTGCTGGTGTGGCTCCTCGTGGAGCACTTCATATATGACATCGAACTCTCCCCGCCCACGTACTTCACTGTGGTCCTGGGGGTGCTGATGTTCATCCTGCTGATGTTGCCCTCTGTCAGGAGGTACTGCCGGTCAAGGACGCCGGCCTGAGGCCGCCTTACTTCATCGTCGGTTCGGGGACCTTGCATTCCCCGGGCAGCTCGATGAGGTTGGCAAGCTTGAGGGGGGTGATCTTCCCGGTCATCATGTCCTTGAAGTCGCCCCAGTCCATGGCCGTCTCCACGCACCCGTCCCGCAGGGTGACGAATCCCATCGCCACCACGCCCATGCGGTCGCACATCTCCAGTCCCTCTTTGACCTCCATCAGGCACCCCACGCCCACGATCGCTTCCGGCCGGTACCTCTTGACCATCCTCTTGATGAAGGTGGAACCGGGGACTATGAACACCTTGGTGCCGTCCGCCCGCACCTCATCGATGTTCGGGCCAATATCGCACCGGCCGCACTTCATGCAGATGAGGCCCTCGTCGCTGAGATGAGCGGGGCACTCCTTGGAGCGCAGGCACTGGGGCAGGAAGATGGCCCGCTTTTCCGGTGGCACCGCCTCGAACCTCTTCTTCATCATCATGTTGTGCAGGCGTATGGAGAACGCGGTCAGCTCCTTGTCGTCGATCCCCAGAAGTTTCCAGATGGCCCTCACCAATCCCTCCATCATCAGCAGGCCAGGCTTGAGCAGGCGGGGGAAGATGAACTTCCCCATCTTGATGGAAACTACCGTGAGAAGTACCAGCGTGAGGCTGAACGCCACCAGGAAAAGCAGGAGCAGTATGGCGGCTTCGCCGATCAACCTCATGGCCTCGTTCCATGAGGGGGAATCGATGAGCATTGCCAACCCATAAGATGGGCTCCTACAAATAGTAAGCCCATTGAGCCCCCGTGTATCCTCGTAGGGTCAGGGCGCCCCCGATCGCCCGATCCGCCTCTCAAAGCCCAGAACCGCGGAAGGTCTTACAGCAACCTTATTCCCGCCCCGGGACCATCAAGGCCCTCGAGATGGACGGCGCGGATGGTTATTTCGGATGGGTCCGGGTCGGCGGCAGGAAGTACGTCAAGGACGTCATCGTCCACGTGGACGGAAGCGTCACGGAGCGCCCCACCGAGCTTTCTCTGGACTACCGGTCCGACTATTTCCACACTCCCCTGTCGGAAAGGGAGCTGGGGTTCCTGGACGGGGAGCGGCCGGAGGTGGTCATCGTGGGCGCGGGCTACAAGAGCATGATGCCCCTCACCCCCCAGGCAAAGGCCGTCCTGGAGAGGTACGATCTGGTGGTCAGGTCGACCTCGGACGCCATCGAGATCATGAACCGCGAGAGCAGGCGGTTCGTGGCGATACTTCACCTGACCTGCTGAGAGAAGAAAAAGAGGATTGGTTAAGAGGTTTGAACGGAGCTTGTCCGGAGCTCACCTCTTGCGGCGGTATGCTCCGCCGAAGATGTGTATGCATCCCAAGGCCGACAGCACCAGTCCGACCATGACGAGGGTCAGGAAGGCCGAGCCGGACCCCCCGCCCAGGACGTACCCGGCGTTGGAAACGGTCGGCACGACCGTCACGTTGACCGAATCGGTCGGTTCATCGCCGGCCGATACTATCAAGTGGTATTCCTGGGTGGTCGTCCTGCCGTCCGACGCCGTCGCCGTGACGCTTATGTTGTATGTCCCCACCTCGTCTTGGCCCGGCGTTCCCGAGAGCGTATGGCTCTGTTGATCATAGCTCAGGAAGGGAGCGTCGTATGTGACGCTCACGGTCGCCGTGTCGCTGACGGTCACAGTGGAAACATACTCGTCCCCGTACGACACCTCCTGCACAGGAGGCGTGATGGCTATCACGAGGGGCGGCAGCTCCGGGTCGGCCGGATCCGGCGTGGCCGGAGGGTTTACTGGGTCTGGCAGGGTGCCTCCCCGGTACGGGTAGTTGGTCGTGCCGGTCAGCACCATGGAGGTGATGGCCTGCCCGCCGTTGGCGTAGATGGTGTTCTCGCCGAACGTCCACCTTACCAGGGGATACACGTTGTTCTTGGCCAGCTCTCCCCAGAACAGGGGCAGGTTGTCATTGGCGGCCCACTGCTCGGGGTCGGTGAACAGGTACGCGTCGTCCGCCTGGGCATAGAAGTGCCGGTGGGCGATCTCGAACCCGGTCTTGCCGGTGGAGAGATCGAAGTCCGACTGGCTCCACCCGAACAGGGTGCCGTAGCCGGCGACCCCCATGGTCCTGGGGTGAGTGGACGCGCCGGCGGTCGCCGCAGCGACCGCCTTGGCCCAGGTGTTGAACTTGACCTTGTCGTTCTTCCAGTAGTTCTGGTTGACGATGTTGTGGTCAGGCTCGTTCCACATGTCGTAGAACCCCAGGGCGTCATGGTACTCGAAAGCGCCCATAACGTCGCGGCAGTACTCGACATAGCGGTTGAACGCGCTGGAGCCGGCCACGAAGGCCGAGCCGGAACCGCCGAAGCCGTAGGGAGCGTTCGATTCCCCCTGGGAACCGGCGAGCACCAGGACCACCCACACGCCATGCTCGTACGCTTCGTCGAGCATGATCTTGAGCAGGTTCATGTACTCGTCATGGTGATACAGCCAGGCCTGGTACTGCAGCTCGGTGCCCCAGGTGTCGCCAGCGCCGATCCTCACGATGTTGCAATCGTAGTAGGCGAGCAGGGCGAAGTACTGGTGCCAGAACTCCTCGGCGTTGGCGTTCTGGGACATTCGCATGTCCCCGCCCGTATCGGGCCCGTTGAACACCGAGGTCTTTCCGGCGACGGTCATGTCACCGTTGATGTACGCCATGATCGCGAATTGAAGAGCAGTGGTATCGACCACACCAAAAAACTGGGCGGAAGCGTCGCCGTTGACAGTCAAGTCGGAACCGGATACCGAGATCCGTCCGTAGGCTGGAGCCGCCGAGACCCCATCGGTCTCGAACAAAATGACAGCTCCGGGTAGTAGCAGCGCAAGGGCTGACAAAATCACTACTAGCTTTGTTGTGTTGCTACCCATCCAAATTACCTCTCGAAACAGAGCATTCGGAGACCGAGAGGCATGGTAAAAAGCGGTATCTTTCCAGTTATCTAGAATAATAGTGCATACTGGATTTTATCTCGAAAAAGATAACAATATCATGCTGGCTGGAAAAATCGCATAAATTATCCTTCTAGATAATATCGGGCCGGAAAATGCCGGTTTCGGATAACCACGGCAAAGGTTCATTCGCATGCGGCTTCAATAGACCTAGCAGGTGTCGAATGGGCAGCAATCCCAAGGGGCATGCGATGAGGGCGGCGGAAGGGCCGGACCCCTCGTTCAGGAGGATACAGGGGGAGACGGGGGCCATAACCCACGAGGTGGACGTGCGCCTCCCCACCGACGCGGGCACGTTCCGACTGCACCTCTATCTCGATGAGGAGGGGAAGGAGCAGCTCGCCCTGGTCATGGGCGATGTGGCCGGAAAAGAAAAGGTCCTCACCAGGGTCCACTCGGAATGCCTGACCGGCGATCTCCTCGGATCCCTCCGCTGCGACTGCCAGTCCCAGTTCAGGCAGTCCATCGAGATGATCGCCGAGGAGGGCGAGGGCGTGCTCATCTACCTGCGGCAGGAAGGCCGGGGCATCGGCCTGAGGTCCAAGCTGAGGTCCTACAACCTCCAGGACCAGGGATACGACACCATAGATGCCAACGAGGCCCTGGGGTATGAGCCGGACAGCCGCGAGTACGGCGCCGCCGCTCTCATCCTGAAGGACCTGGGGGTGAGGTCGATACGCCTGCTCACCAACAATCCCGACAAGTCAGAGGCGTTCGACCGGTACGGGATCGGGGTGGCGGAGCGGCTGGCCATCAACCCGAGGGTCACCAAGGACAACTGGAGGTATCTGGAGACCAAGGCCGAGAGGTTCCACCATCGCATCGACCTGAGGGACAACCCGCACCATTCCCCGGAGGTGGACCGCATCATGAGGTTCGCCAAGAAGGCCATGCTGCGCGAGGGAGCCCCTTCCCCGTTCATCACGGTGTTCCTGTGCCAGACCCTCGACGGGCGCCCGGTGCCCCTGGAGGAGCTAAGCTCGGAGGAGATGGCGGGGGAGGCCGCCGCCATCAGGGACCGTTTGCGGTCCATGCACCAGGCGTACCTGGTGGACGCGAGTTCGATAGCCCCCTCGCGCCTGGCGGGCCCCGGGCGGCTCATAGTCCACGATCCCGGTCTCTCCCTCTTCTCCTCGCCCCGCTGCCCGCACCCGCTCCCCGCCGGCGCCATCGTGGTGGCCGAGGAGGGCACGGAATGCAGGTTGAAGTACGATGCCGAGATGGCCGGCGCGGAGGTAGCGCTCCTGCCCCCCGGAAGCGGCCTGGGTGGCTTCCTGGGGCTGTGCCGGGACCGCGGCATCGCCTCGGTCCTGTCGGAGGGATGGCCCTCCTTCAGGGGCGCATCTCCTGACGGAAGCTCTCTGGGAATGGCCATTGGAATAATGGACCCCCGCTTTTCCGGAGTGGCGGAGGCTCCGGTCCCCGCCCCCCTCCGCTTCGCGGAGATGTACTATGCGGAGATAGATTCGTCATGGGTATGGTACGGGGCCCCCGAGAGGGGAAGAGGTCTTGGGCCCTGAACGCACAGAATCATGGCCCCCGTCGAGACAGGGTGCCGTTGTCACTGGTCCAATAGGATGATGAAATAGAGAAAACAGGGGAAGAGGTTTGAGGTTCGCCCCGTCAAGCTTAGCAAAGCCTGCGGCGGTCGAAGTAAAGGAACATCACCAGGCCGATCATGGCCGCCAGGCCGAGAGCGCCTATGACAGAGCTGCCGGAAGCGCCGGAGGCGCCGATGGCGCCGGCGGAGGCCCCGCCATAGATGGACGAGGCGCCGGTGAACACGCCGCCGCTGGCGGAAGCGCCGTTGGCATCAGTGTTCTGGACCTTCACCTTGACAGGCCCGTCGTCGACCCTTACGACGTTCTTGGCCTCGACGCCGCCCTTGTAGGGGTAATCGGAAGTGCCGGTCAGTACCATGGAGGTAATGGCCTGCCCCCCGTTGGCGTAGATGGTCTTTTCGCCGTAGGTGTACCTGCTCAGGGGGTACTCGCCGTTGTTGGCAAGCTCTCCCCAGTACAGGGGCATGTTGTCGTTGTCGGCCCACTGCTCAGGCTCGGTGAAGACCTTGGGGTCGTTGGCGGAGGCATAGTAGTGCCGGTGCGCGATCTCGAACCCGGTCTTGCCGGTGGAGAGATCGAAGTCCGACTGGCTCCACCCGAACAGGTTGCTGTATCCAGCAACACCCAGCGTCCGGGGGTGCGTCGACGCGCCCGCGGTGGCGCTGGCCAGGGCGCGGGCCCAGGTGTTGAACTTGACTTTGTCGCCATGCCAGTAAGCCTCGTTGACACCGTTGTGGTCCGGCTCGTTGAAGAGATCGTACCAGGCGACGATGTTCTCGTCGTCCAGGTACGTCATCATCGAGCGGCTGAACTTGACATAGTTGTCAAAGGCCTCGGACTTGGGGTCGAACACGGAGCCCGAACCGCCGTAGGCGAAGGGGGTCTCGTGCTGGACGCCGCCGGTCACGAACACCAGGTACACGCCGTTGACCTCAGCATAGTATGTCATGCAGTCGATCAGGTCCATGTACTCATCGTGGTGGTTGAGCCAGGCATTGTACTGGATCTCGGAACCCCAGCTGTCGCCGGGACCGATGCGCACCAGGTTGACGCCGTAGTGCGCCATCTGGGCGAAGTACTGGTTCCAGAACGCGTCCGGAGTGTCGTTGGGCGTCACGGGGACATGGGTCCCCGTATCCGGCGCGTTGAACACCGAGCCCTTGCCGGCCACGGTCTTGTCACCGTTGATGTAAGCTTGAGTTGCGAATGCGAGGACGGTCGTGTCCACCACGCCGAAGAACGGCGCGTCGGGCTTGTGGCCGCCCACCAGGATCTCTTGGCCAGATACGGTCACCCTTCCTACTTCGGGGGTGGGGGCCGCAGCGGCCGCGAAATTGGACGACAGCAGCACTCCCAGCAGCAGCACCGCTGCTATCGGGACAGCTATCGCTAATTTAGGTAAAGACTTCATTTCTAAACCCATCCCATCTCGTGTCGTCGGTTATGCCGCTCTCACGGCATGCCGCCTGACAGAGCAAACCTAATGACGCGCCTATCTTTGAAGTGATTTTTCATCTGGTTATCCTAATTGATATTCATTAAAAATCATTAGCCAGTCAGTTCTATATGTCGATAAATGATAGTATCTTGGATGTTTCTGTAACGTTTGCTAAAGGAGGGCGGGCCGGCCGTCGGGGGCCGTGCCGAGGAGCCTTGAGGGTCTTCCTACGGGGTTCCCATATAGTATATTATGTAACGTAGGGAGCAAATGGGGGACGGTCGGATCGACCGGCAAGCAAGGGAGGGCGACAATGGATAAGCCGATGGCGGGAAAGACGGTGCTGCTGACCGGGGCTACCTCGGGGATCGGCAGGGCCGCGGCCGTGGAGCTGGCCGGCATGGGGGCTCACATGGTCCTGGTAGGCCGGGACCAGGGCAGGCTGGGCACGGTAGTGGGCGGGATAGAATCCCGGGGCGGCACCGCCGACACGCTGGTGGCCGATCTCACCTCCATGGAGGAGGTGAGGGGCCTGGCCTCGCGCTTCCTGGACCGGTACGACCGGTTGGACGTACTGGTCAACAACGCCGGACTGGTCATCGGGAAACGGGAGCTGACCGCCGATGGGTATGAGCATACCTTCGCCCTGGACCACCTGGCCCCGTTCCTGCTGACCGACCTTCTTATGGGCCGGCTGAAGGCCAGCGCTCCCTCCAGAGTGGTGACGGTGAGCTCGGTCGCTCACGTGTTCGGGCGGATCCACTTCGACGACATCATGCTGGAGCGGGGGTACGATCCCCTGAGGGCCTATTCCCAGGCCAAGTTGGCCAACATCATGTTCACTTACGAGCTCTCGCGCCGCCTGGAGGGGACGGGGGTCACCGCGAACTGCCTCCATCCCGGCATAGTCAGGACCAACTTCGCCAAGGGTGTGGGCGGCTGGTTCGGCGCGGTCATGCTCCTCCTCCGCCCCATCATGATCGGCCCGGAGGAGGGGGCGAGGACGACGGTATACCTGGCCTCGTCACCGGAGGTGGAAGGCGCCACCGGCGGGTATTATGTGCGGCGGAAGAAGGCCCGGTCCTCCCGGCGGTCCTATGATCAGGAGGACCAGAAGCGGCTGTGGGAACTGAGCGCCGAGCTCGCCGGGACAAGCTCCCGCTGAGC